>SABC01000312.1 GCA_009929175.1 Bacteroidia bacterium
CTCATATACGGGGTCTCAATAGTTGTAATCTATGTGACGCTCGGTATGCTGGTAACCCTCATGTTTGGCGCAAGCGCTCTTAATGCACTCTCTACCAACGCCATATTCAATATTTTCTTTTTCTTGCTGCTCATGGTGTTCGGACTCTCCTTCCTGGGGCTTTTCGAAATTACCCTGCCCTCGAGCTGGTCCACCAAAATTGACAACAAAGCCGAAAAAAGCACCGGGCTGGTGAGCATATTCCTGATGGCATTTACCCTTGCACTGGTCTCCTTTTCGTGTACGGGACCAATCATAGGTTTTTTACTTGTAGAGGTATCGACAATGGGGAGTTATCTTGGGCCGGCATTAGGAATGTTGGGGTTTGCGCTGGCCCTCGCCCTCCCCTTTACCCTCTTTGCACTGTTCCCCACATGGCTCAACTCTGCCCCCAAATCGGGAGGATGGATGACCGACCTCAAGGTATTCCTTGGAGTAATCGAGATTGCCTTTGCATTCAAATTCTTGTCGGTGGCCGACCTGGCCTACGGGTGGGGAATCCTGGACAGGGAGATTTTCCTTATAATTTGGATATTGCTGGCACTCTTCCTGGGACTCTATATGCTGGGGATTATTAAACGGACCAAAAAACCGGGAGCACTCAAGATAGCCATAGGAGTAGCATCACTGGCAGCAGCAGCCTATATGGTTCCCGGGGTTTGGGGAGCCCCCTGCAAAGCAGTGAGCGCCTTTGCCCCTCCGATGTACACCCAAACCTGGAACATTTACGACAACGAAGTCCATGCAAAATACCACGACTACGAAAAGGGAATGGAATTTGCTAAACTAAGGGGCAAGCCGGTTTTACTGGATTTTACAGGATATGGTTGTGTAAACTGCAGGAAGATGGAGGCTGCTGTGTGGACCGACCCCGGGGTAAGCACCATCATAAACAACGACTATGTGCTGGTTACCCTCTTTGTAGACGACAAAAGCCCGCTGGAAACCCCTGTAAAAGTTGTGGAAAACGGCACCGAACGCACCCTCCGCACGGTAGGTGACAAATGGAGTTACCTGCAGAGGGTTAAATTTGGCGCAAACGCACAACCCTACTA
>SABC01000313.1 GCA_009929175.1 Bacteroidia bacterium
GGCTAAGGGATATCCGGTCATTGCAAGATTTCAGGGAGGGCCAAACGCTGGTCACTCATTGCAGTTCGAAGACAAAAAAGTTGTCCTGCATTCTATTCCATCGGGGATTTTCCGCAAAGGAACTACTAACATCATTGGGAACGGAGTGGTTCTTGATCCCATTATCTTCAGGGAGGAGTGCACAAAACTGATATCTATGGGGGTACCTGTTCAGGAGAGACTCATGATTTCAAAGAAGGCGCACCTTATCCTTCCGACTCACAGGATTATCGATGCAGCCTCTGAACACTCAAAGGGTGCATCCAAAATAGGTTCTACACTCAAGGGTATAGGCCCTGCATATATGGACAAGACCGGCAGGAACGGCCTCAGGGTTGGCGACATTCTGTCTGCCAATTTCAAAGAGAGATTCCTCGCCCTTAAGGAAAAACATATTAGCTTCCTGAAACAGTTCGACTTCCAGTACGATGCGAACCAATATGAGGAGGAGTGGCTGAGTGCTGCCGAATACCTCAAGGAGTTCTCTATTGTTGATGGCGAGTATGAAATTAACCAGCTTCTTGATGACAGCAAGAGAATTCTTGCGGAGGGTGCTCAAGGTTCACTTCTTGACATTGATTTCGGGTCATATCCTTTCGTTACATCTTCAAATACAACATGCGCAGGTGCATGCACAGGACTAGGCGTGGCTCCTTCAAAAATAGGCACTGTTTCAGGTATTTTCAAGGCATATTGCACAAGAGTCGGCAGCGGTCCGTTCCCTACCGAACAAGACAATGAGACAGGTGAACTGCTCAGAAAACTCGGATTTGAATATGGTGCAACCACAGGCAGACCCAGGAGAACAGGCTGGCTTGACCTTGTTGCCCTTAAATTCGCTGTAATGGTAAGCGGCGTTGACCAGCTTATCATGATGAAGGCTGACGTGCTTGACACAATCGACACCATTAAGGTTGCAGTGGCATATGAGGTGGACGGAAAGGTTACCGAACGTATACCTTATGACACATACGCCGAAATCACCCCTGTTTACAAGGACTTCAAAGGCTGGAAAAGAGATCTTACAAAGGTCACTGCCGAAGAGGATCTTCCT
>SABC01000314.1 GCA_009929175.1 Bacteroidia bacterium
AAAGCAAAACAGTACTACTCTTCAGTGGATGGATGCTACTACTGTTGCCAGGCTTGCCATAAGCATTAACTCAACAATGGTTCGACGTCCTTCCAGTACACAACAGAAACCTTACTTTACACCTAACTTCTATCCAATGGAGAAACCGTGGGATTTTCCTATACTTAAAACTAAAGGCTATGTTGTTTGCTCCGGTGACGGTACTCCTGTGTCTCCCGATTATTACACTCCAATGCAACACTGAAGAAATTGGACACTCCCATCTCTTCGAAAAACATCATCATTAATTTTTTGCAATATATAACATCGCCCTATCCTGACGAGCAGCAAAGACGATGCATACACCCGCAGCCAGAGCAGCTGCTGCAAGCAACACAAAACCTTTACCCAGTGGCACCAATTGCATAAGGATGGGAAACAATACTCCCCCAAGCCCACACCCGGAACTGATTAATCCGGTAACACTTGCCGTTTTCTCTGGATAGTTCCTGATTGCAAGAGCCATGATAAACGACCAAATCGGGCCAAAACTGAAACCAATAAGAGCACAAAGGATGAGAGAAAGTACCGGGGACGTACTCAAAGCAAGCACTATGTACACCAAGGTTATTGCTGTGAACCTGATTTTCAACTGTACATAAAGATTGCTGGAGACTGTACTGCTGAGCAACCGGGAAAGTGCCATGGCACTCCAATACAGGGATATTGCGTAAGCACCCCAAGAAGAGCGAAATGAATCGTAGAAATAAGTTTCTACAACATATCCGAAACCATTTTCCATCCCAACATAGAGTAACATTGTGATGAAGAATAATCTGAATAGATTGGATTGAATTAAAGACTTGTCCAACAAAAGAGCGTCACTTGTATGCATTACTTTTGCAAAACCTGTCTCGGAGAGCAAGAGAACCAATGAAACAAGACAGACTGCACTACTAGATAGAAAAACCCAACGCCACAAGAAAAAGGTCAGCGATGAAACCAACGGAGCGGCAACAGCACCAATGCACAGGAATGCCTGGCTGAGATTGATGTACCGATCCGCGTTTTCTTTATAGTGATCACCTAGCAGGGCAGTGGAGACACTCTCT
>SABC01000099.1 GCA_009929175.1 Bacteroidia bacterium
CGTTAAACGAAAACTGCGTTGCACAAGGCGGCATGGCCCCCGGGCAGAGGGAGCCGCCGAGGGCTCTGCAACCACCTGAAAATGAACGGGAAGCTGCAAAACTCACAGCCTCTGTAAGTTATTAATTTATCCGAGGGATGGACCCTGCCCCCGGGCAGAGGGAGCCGCTGCAGGCTCTGCAATAATCTGGAAATGAACGGGAAGCCGCAACAAACTAAGTCTCTGCAAGTTGTTAATTTATCCGAGGGATGCATCCCGGCCCAGAGGGGTGCAAAAAAAAAGGTGGTCGTGGGACCACCTTTTAATACGCCGTAATGAATACACTTAATTACTCAACCTAAAAATCACAAACTCAGTTTCAACATCCTGGCGTATTTATCAAGAGTGTGGTTATTTCTTTAGTTGATTGTCTATCGCTTTAACAAGAGCTTCTCCTCTCAGGTTCTTTGCAACGATTTTTCCGTCCCTGTCAATCAAGATAATGAAAGGGATTCCCGAAAATTGGTATTGCTGCATCAGTTCGTTGCCAGAGTTGGGAGCCAAAACCTGTGGCCATGGCATATTTTCATCTTCCAATGCTTTGAGCCATTCCTTTTAGCAATATTGGGGTAGTCCTTGAGATTCCTGCTTATTTCCAAGGATTTTATAAAATGTTGCCCGGCAGCCTGTCCATTACCGAATTTCTGATGGAAAAGGCCTAGGTTGTTGTAATGGAATGCCAGCAAGCCCTCATCTCCCAGGCTGGTAAACATTGAGTCACTTGCATTCATAGCATTGACAGCTTTGGTATGGTTGCCAAGCCTTACTTGGATTACTCCATAATAAGAGGTAGCAATTGCTTGGGTCTTTAAAGCATCTATCGGTGTAAAATTCAATGCCTCATAGATATGGAACAAAGCCATTGCAGTATTACCTTCGTTAAGGGAAACAATTGCTTTCGATATGGAGTTTTGGGCTTTTATCAAACTATCCTTTTTATCGACCGGTGTGTTGGTACTGGCCGGCTGGAGTTTATGCGGCAAAACCGACTTGACCGATGTGTCGGGTTTATTTATCCGAAGTGTATTTATATTCCTGTCACTGACACCTTGTTGTGAAAACAGGGAGGGAGCCGTTCCCATAATGGAAACCATCACTAAAACTCTTGCGACAATCATTCTCAAATCCATCTCAACTCATTTGTGTGTAAAAATAATAAGACCCCTTTACTTTGCCAAAGTTTTTCCCTTACTGCTGCTTAACTTTTACCCTTAAAAGTTGTTATTACCTCTATGAAAGAAAACTGGAAACGCACGTTTGCAATCATCTGGTCAGGACAACTCTTCTCAACTTTGAGCAGCTCCGTAGTGGGGTTTGCCGTAATATTCTGGCTGAGCATACAGACAGGATCTGCAGAAATCCTTGCCCTCTCTACAATTGCCACCCTTTTACCTCAGCTTTTACTTGGGTTGTTCACTGGTGTGTACGTAGACAGATGGGACCGTCGTAAAACAATGATCTGTGCCGACCTTTTCGTAGCCCTCAACTCGGGGCTGCTTGCAGCCCTTTTCTTTTTTTCGGAAGGCGAAGCTGACATCCTGTATATATACCTGTTGCTTGCACTGCGTTCCGTCGGAAGTGCCTTTCACATCCCGGCAATGCAGGCATCGACGCCGTTGCTGGCTCCGGAATCCCAACTGATGAGGATTGCCGGTATCAACCAAGTGATCTTTTCGCTCAGCACCATAGCAGGCCCCGCGATTGCTGCCGTGTTTGTAGCTTCCATGAACATGACGTTGGTTTTGCTTATGGATGTTGCAGGTGCGCTTTTGGCCACAATCTCCCTTTTACTGGTCAAGATACCCAACCCTCCCAAATCATCAGAACTTGTCCCCCATTTAAAAAGGGAAATCAAGGAGGGATTCCACGCCCTGCTACAAAACAACACTATCTTATGGTTGTTCATTTTCATTGTTTTTGCAACATTCTTCATCATGCCGGTAGCCACAATGTTCCCTTTGCTCACCCTGGACCATTTCCTGGGAGATGCATACCGGATGAGCCTTATAGAAATTGTCTGGGGAGTAGGGATGCTGGCAGGGGGAGCAATAATGAGTATAAAATTAATGGGCAACATCAACAAAATTGTTCTTATAAACACCATGTACATAATCCTCGGCATAACCTTTGCCCTGTCTGGAATGCTGCCACAAGAGGGATACTGGTTTTTTGCTGCACTCACAATAATAGGTGGTGTATCTGCTGCAATATTCCACGGTTCATTCATGGTTGTCATGCAAACATCGCTTGACCCTGGGGTTATGGGAAGGGCCTTTTCAATATTCGACACCTTTTCCATGCTACCGGCATTGGTTGGCTTGTTATTGACCGGTTACATAGCAGATAACATAGGAATCACAAATACTTTCGTGATCTCGGGAAGTGCCATAATCATCATTGGAATCCTCTCATTTTTAACTCCCGCTTTAAATAAATTTCGTAACTTCAAGCAATGATACTTAAAGGGAAAACCATACTAATAACCGGAGGTACCGGCTCCCTTGGGAGTGAGGTCGCTGCCATTTTGCAGGCAGAGGAACCTGCTGAGGTGAGGATATTCTCCAGGGACAGTTCAAAACAGGCTCAAATGAGTCAAAAACACCACTCGTTCAAGTACATTGAGGGTGATATCTGCAACCGTAAAATAATGGCAGAGGCTGTTAAAAATTGCGACATAGTGATACACACTGCGGCTATCAAGGATATCAAAACCTGCGAAGAGAATCCTCTTGCCGCACTGCAGTGCAACCTCCACGCAACACTTGACCTGCTGGATAATTGCGTCTCAAACGGTATTGAGCGGCTGTTACTGGTCAGTTCCGACAAAGCCCTCTTTCCCTCAAGCGTTATGGGAATGACAAAAGCAATCATGGAAAGGGCAGCCGTAAGGAGAATCATGGAATCCAAAACGGCGTCCAACGGAAAACCTTTTTCAATCAATATAATACGCCCGGGCAATATGCTTGGATCTTCGGGAACCGTATTACCTCTTTTCATTGGGATGGCCAAACGCGGAGAAGAACTGACAGTCACAAACCCCGGGATGAGCAGATTCCTGATGACTCCAAAAAGTTGTGCAAAATATGTTATATATACTCTTAAAAACTCATCCCCAAACACTTTGGTCTTAGAAAAAGTACCCTCATACACAATAGGGAATCTGGCACTGGCTGTTGCAGAGCTATATCATCCAGTTTACCGTAACTCCCCAAACAAAGCTGTAAGGATCATCGGGGAAAATGCCGGAGAAAAGCTACACGAAGTTATGGCTACAGCCGGAGAAATGGGTGCAGCCACCCCTATCGGGGGTAATTTCCTTGAAATCCCGCTCTTTTTCAAACAAGGAGATTCTGCCGGCAAAGAATACAACTCTTTCGACACACCAGGTGCCTCAGTGGATCAATTAAAACAAACAATCAAGCATTATGAACAGCAACCCCGATAAATTTTACAAAATAGTGGCCGACTTTACCTCGGGATTTGTAAATGCCAACAGCTCCAATTTTGACAATAAAATCCAATCAATGCTCTCCGGTCTGGTAGAGGTGCTGGAGCTTGACAGGGCATATTTTTTCGATATCTCACCCGACAGTCGCTACATGAGCAACACCCATGAGTATTGCGGGGAGGGGGTCCCTCCTGTCATCGAAAACATGCAAAACATGAGTCTAAAGAGATTCTCCTGGTGGCATAAAAAACTGGAAAGCCTCGATTTTATTTCAATTGAAGATGTCTCAAAGCTGGGTCACGAAGCCCTGAACGAAAAGGAATTCCTCACTGGACAAGGGATCAAATCTCTTGTGGCCATCCCCGTCAAGGAAGATGGCAGGGTTACAGGGTTTTTGGGACTTGAGACAATCACCACAAAAAGAGTCTGGAAGGAAGATATTATAAATCTTTTGACAATCCTTGTAAACACCGTCAATGAGACAAAATGCAAAATCCGTGGAGAGGAAGAGCTGGAGAGGATGGGCAAAATGCAGTCCATACTGCTTAATATTGCCAAGGTTTACATCAACATACCTTTCCACCAGCTGCACAGCACAGTAATGAACTCCCTAAAGGAGATGGCTGAGTTCGTGGGGGCCGACAGATCCTATATCTTTGATTACGACTTCACAAAAAAAATCACAGTAAACACTTACGAATGGTGTGCCACTGGCATACAACCTCAGATAGACAACCTTAAGGAAGTACCTTTGCAGTACCTTTCGGAGTGGATTTCAAGGCACGAAAAAGGAGAGGCCTACATCATACCCGATGTTGCGCAACTACCGTATGACGGCCCTACAGGGGTCAGGGGTCTGTTGGAGCCACAACATGTAAAAAGCATAATCACTGTTCCTATGACAGACGACAACCACCTTGTCGGTTTTGTTGGATTCGACTCCGTTAGGTCGCACCATATATATACCGAAAAGGAGAAGTCGCTGCTCTTTTTCTTTGCCCAAATGGTAACCAACATAAAAAAGAGGGCCGGCTACGAAAAAACACTCAGCCAGGCAAGGGAAATTGCCGAAGAGGCGAGCAGGGCAAAAACCGAGTTCCTCACAAACATGAGCCATGAGATAAGGACACCTCTTAACTCTGTGATCGGCTTCACAGAACTCCTCAACAAAACACCTCTCAATATCTCTCAAAAGAAATTTGTGGAGAGTGCCAACCTCTCTGCCCAGTCGCTTTTGGAAATCATAAACGATATCCTCGACCTGTCAAAGATAGAAGCTGGCAAACTGGAACTTCTCCCGGCAAAAAGCGACATAATCGAGTTGTGCGAATATGTCTGCGACATTGTAAAGTACCAGGCGATGCAAAAAGAGATCGAACTGCTGCTCAATATCAACCCTTCAATGCCCCGCTTTGCCGTTGTAGACCCTGTAAGGATCAAGCAAGTGCTTGTTAACCTGTTGAGCAACGCTGTAAAGTTTACCCACCAAGGAGAGGTGGAACTCAAAGTATCGTACACCAGGAGTGGGGAAAACAGGGGAAACTTCACATTCGAAGTGAGGGACACCGGTATCGGGATCAGCCAGGAAGACCAACGCAAACTATTCAAGGCATTTTCCCAGGCCGACTCTTCTACAACCCGCAAATATGGAGGGACAGGGCTCGGTTTGGTAATCTCCAACCACCTTGTCGAACAAATGGGGGGTAACATCCAATTGCAGAGTTTGCTGGGACAGGGCTCGAAGTTTTATTTTTCAATCGAAACCGAAACAGACGACTCTATAAAAGATTTCAATCCAAAGGAATTGAATGTCTCCAGAGTCCTGATTGTGGATGACAACCTCAACAACAGGCAGATACTGGACTATGCCCTTAAAAACTGGAACATAGAAACCACATTGTGCGAAGACGGGCTTGAGGCAATCAGGCTTGTCAAAATCTCAAAACCCTTCGATGTTATCATAATTGATTACAAAATGCCATTGATAAACGGCCTTGATACCATCCGCATGTTAAGGTCAGATGCATCATTTGCCAAAGAGAAGCAACCTGTCATCATAATGAGCAGCTCCGACAATGACACTCTCATTGCCGACGAAATGAAGCATAATGGCCTTTTGCACAGGATAAACAAACCGGTCAAGCTAAAAGACCTTTACAACTATCTCCTTAACTTGTCCAAAACAGGGGAGCTGCCTCCTCAACCCAAAAGGACTCCGCATAAAGCTGCAATTGAGAAACTATCCAACGAAGAGCTCTCACATTTCACCCGCAACAAACTCATTGACAAACCGGT
>SABC01000315.1 GCA_009929175.1 Bacteroidia bacterium
GGTGCCCATGAGGTACTTTCGGTGAATGTCTGCTCGATCGGCTTGGTGAACAGGACCCTCGTCCACCCACGCGATGTCTTGACCTCACATTTGATACAAAGCCATTGGGGCAAAAAGGGCAAAAGACCCTCTAGAATGCCGCATTTTGAGGTTTCCATACCATCTTGGCGATTTTGGGAGAGAGCATTTCAACTGTGGAGGCCCCGTCCAATTGAGGTGTCGTGTGTTTTGAAACTATCGGGTACGCACACATAGGAAAAGACTTTTTGTGTATCCAATCTCCAGTAAACACAATAATAATTTTCTTGAGAATATTCCCATCAGATTGCTAAGCATGATTTGCAATTCGATTTATTGCCACGATCCCAGTTGTCAAACCAACCTGATTCAATGAAATCCTAGCATTGCTCAGCCTAACAAGCTCTTGAGGAGAGACATACTCTATGGAGAAACCGTATAAAGCACGATGCCGAAGTAGAATATTCAATTCACATCTCTCGTCAGGTATGGACAAGAGCAGACCTTCGAGAATCAGTCCAGTTACTCGAGAATCCTGTATTTGATACACTGAAGGTATACGGTATTGCCCCTTCTTCCCTTTTTCCTCTTTAAGCAAACCCCATGAAACTAAAGTCCTTACAACATACCGGGTATTCCTGGCAACCATTTCCTTATCTCCAAATGATTGTTTCATCCTCTCATACACCTGCCCACTAGTAATCGAGTCCTGTAAGGAGAAAAGTCGCCCTACATGCTCACTCACCCATGCAAAATATGGATAACTGGCTGCAAGTATTGCCCAATGGAGAGGCAGCCAATCCTTTTGTTCCACACGATTAGCCTGATCGAGAAGAGCCTTCCGAAAACCATCCAATTCAGGTTCTTTCCTGAACCAGCAAGACAACAGTATCAAGGACATCCCATACGTTGCCCTGTTGCGGACCGCTCCTTCACCACCACTCTGCCGTTGGGTTGAAAGATACTGATCCAATTGCTCCCGAATCTCAGATTCAGAATAGCCAGCCAAGACTAAAGAAAGAGTTCTATCCATCCATTCCAAACGAACTATTTGCTTAAAAGCAATTTTT
>SABC01000316.1 GCA_009929175.1 Bacteroidia bacterium
ATTCTCCTATTTTCTATTTATTATTACACTTTATTCGTTCTTTCTGAATTTGAAAACAACCACCCCGAGCGATAACGTGATGAGTGCTGCCACAATCCAATAATTACGAATCAAGATGTTCTTATCCGACTTACGTAACACTCGCGGATCACTGGGGGACATCCGAACGATTTGATTGGACTGGGCATCCAGACCAACCAGCTGATTTGTCTGAAGATAAAAAGTGAAAACATCCTCCTCGGGGAAGGGTTTTGTATTATCATATTCGGGACGCAGGAAATGCTCCCTTGGAAGAGTGTTGGTGGCCGGTAGCAGCTTTTGGATGACAATGCGGTCTATCAATTCATCTTCCTTACCCTCTCCGTTGACATAAAAGCGATCAATCTGGGTCGGAATCTTTCCGCTCGCCTGGTAGGAGATCACGTTGCGCCATGTTGCAGGGGGGAAGGCTTCACTCTTTTCTAGGCTTTTGGCATGGGCAAGCAGGGTGGTAGGCATCCCTTGGGCGTTTGTTTCAGCGACCCGGTAGTCCACAGTGACTGTAGATTTTTGATTGGTAAAGGAGCCCTCTGGCTTTGTCATCTGTACCCCTTGGGAGTGATCGAGGCCCAAATTGAGCAAGTACGATTCGATGGTTCCTACTCCACTCAATACTTGTCTTTGAATCTCGTTGTTTTCCTCGCGAGGGTCATTTTTCTCTTCCCATATTTTGCGATCAAACATATTGGGTCCTACCTGAAAGGCCCACCAGGTCGGCTCGAAACAGGCGGATAAAGAAAAGGATTGATTCGTGCTCACTTCCCGAGGAATACCTGTTTGTGGGGTTCTGGTAAAAACAAGTAACGAGTGGCCATCCTGATAACTTCCACTCCAATACATGTTGGGATATTGATTTGTTTTACCAGGGTACTCATGGTAGAACACGAATTCCTCAATTCCATTACAGTCAAGATATTGCTCCAGGAGTGTCTTGGCCGACACGAGTGCCTGTGTACTGAAGAGCAAGAGTACACTCAGGGCAAGCACACGCCCCTTCTGCCACGCTTCTCCCAAGCCCCTGAGGGCCCCTTGTTTCAATTTTT
>SABC01000100.1 GCA_009929175.1 Bacteroidia bacterium
TCGTCAAACAGTCCTCGGCTGTTAACCGCAAACTCTTCGTCAAAACCGCTACAAAAACAGATGTTGCACTTCGCGCGGCATTAGCCCCCGACGGCTCAGGGCACCGCCTGGGGGCCTGGTTCCATCCCTCGGATAAATTAACAACTCTTAAATAATGAGGCAGTTAAGGGAACAAATTCATTTTCAGCAGTATGCTAATTTATCCGAGGGATGAAACAGTCAGCGTGCTGCCTCCCAGGCAGGTTATTCCGGTGCAGAGGTTATCCCAGGCACCGAGCCGGCTGCCGGCCCAATAAAGAGCCGGGCAGCAATTGACTGTAGATAACCGTTCTGCGCCGGCAAATAACCTGCACACCAAGAAATTGTTAATTTATCCGAGGGATGGATCCCGTAAATTTATCCGAGGGATGGATCCCGTAAATTTATCCGAGGGATGGATCCCGTAAAGCACTGGTAATCATCGGGGAGCTGCAAGCCTCTGCAAGTTAAGCATATGTTAATTTATCCGAGGGATCAGTCGTTTGGTTGCAACTCTCTGCAAGGCAGCAACATGTTAATTTATCCGAGGGATGCTACTGCTGTGAGTTGGTGGGTGCGGGTGGTGAGTGTGAAGTTTTGGGTGATGTGGTGTTGGAAGGCGGGGTTTTTGGGTTGGTTTAGGGCTTGGTTTATTGCTTCGATGGCTTGTTCGATGCTTTGATTGCAGAGTTTGGGGGAGTCGTAGAAGTATACTGAGTGCCCGAAACCTGAGGTAACTTCGGGCATTCCTCCGGCTGTGCTGATTACGGGTATCATCTGGTGATACATAGCCTCTGCAAGTGAAAGAGAGAAACTTTCACGGCGGGAAAACTGGCAGTAAACGTGAGATTGGTTATATAGGGTGTAGAGTTGGTCATGAGGTATTGGTGGGATTATCCGAAGATTTTTTGCAGGTTCAATCCCGGCGAGTTCAAAAACCTGTTTTGTGCATCCAACTAGGGTAAAACAAGTGTCCGGAATTTTTGAGGCTACTTTGTTGTATCGGTCTATTCCTTTTATGTAAAAAGCTTGTAATGTGGAAACCAGTGCAACGCATAGTACCGAAGGTTTTGTATGGTGGTTATCCTGATTTGTCTTTTCAACGGAAATTTGGTCGCTTGAAGGGAGTTGTATTCCATTGTAAACAATCATTTTGTTTGCTTTAGGGGCAATGGTTCCAACTATCCTGGCAATATTGGCAGATACACATAAAACATCAGAAGCCATTTTCATAGAACTGACAGCCATAAATGCCCTTAGTGGTTTTAACAGACTCCCGTACCTGTATTTCTTTTCCCTGCAAACATCATAACCACCGATTACAAGCACAGATTGTTTGCCGGCAAGGCGCGAAAAAAGCGTTGGTAGGAAAGAGTGGTAGTCGGCAAACCAAATGTAAACCAGGTCAAAACGGTAAATAGTAAAAAGCAGGAAGATTTTTTGGACAATCAAAGATAATGGTAACCTGCCGGGAGGATTGTTTGTAAACCGATACTCCTCTACATGAAAACTTTGCCTGAGTATCTCCACATCTCCTTTGACAAAGGTGGAGGGATGAGTGTATACTACGAGAGCCCTTTTTTGCATGTGCGATGGTTAACAGGGTAATAATAAAAAACGAAACCAGGGTTACTTGACGATTATAATGTTTGCTACTTTACGCTCTCCGTTGTTGTCAAAAAGTTTGTTGTCCGTAGGGTGGTTTACTACCCCTTTACCATTGACGTACATTGTTGTTGAACCACCACCGTCGAGGTTGATGATGAAGTCGGCACCCAGCCACCTCAAGGTTTTCTGAAGCTCCTCCAGGCTCATCCCGTTGGAGCTTGCAGCACGTCCGTCAACTGTGAAAAAAAGGATGTTGCCGTTTTTCATTTTGGCGATTGCGGTTCTTGGATGCCTGGTAGTATAAAAAGATGAATTTTCTAGGGGAAGGTCCCTGCCGTCTATCCTCAAAGGCGGGCCGGTAGTGATTATTTCGTCGGCCTGGATGTACCGTTCCCAGTCCTTTAAAACGTCGGCATAAAGGATAAAAAGTTCCCCGTCATAAATTGCAATGGCACCCTTTTGGTGCATTGACCGGTTGCTTGATGTGTATGTGTTGGGGGCGAGCTGTTTGCCCTCTTTGCGGATATAATCTACAGAGTTGTAGTCAATTGTGTTGTGTTCGTAGTTGAACTTGAAAAAAGAACCATTGATTGCTGCTGAGGCTTTGTGCTGCTGAGCCAGTACAGAGGTGCCAATCAAAACAGGGCTGGGAACTATCTCTACCTCCCTTCCTTTGCCGGCCTCGATCTCAATTATGCTGATAAATTGATTGGATTTGAACAGCTCCTGGTTGTCAAAGTGGTATTGCCGGAGAGTAAGTCCCTGGCCGAGCGTTTCGTTGCTCCATTGGGCGTTCACCAATGTTACGGAGTCCGGAGACTCCGAAACAACCTGTATTGGACGGTTGCCTTTCCCGTAAAGATTCCCGGGACCTGTGTCCATAAGAAAAAGCGCCAGAACACTGATGAACTGCGCTTTTAATAATGTCTTGACTGAAAAATAATTCATCTCCTAGGCCTGTTAATGGTTTCTGTCGCTAAATTAAGGCTTTTTCCGGAAATAATTACCCTTACAGGCAGAGGAGTTACTGGATCTCAATAATAGCTTCGGAAACATTTATAATGTAGTCACCTACTTTTTCACACTCACCGATAAGGTCCATGTAAAACACACCAGTCTGGTAATTGTAAATGTTATTCTCGAGGTTGAGCAAATGTTCTTCCTTGAGATGGTTGCGGTACTCGTTTATTGAGTTTTCGGCATCCTCGGCGTTGTTGATGTTCTTGATGTTGGTATAGCCCTGCTCAAGGTTGTATATCATGTGGCGGAAGGCGTTGTCAATGAGGTCAAGCATATGGTCGATCTTCTTGGTCATCTCTTCATCAAATTTGCATTTGTAAACGTTCTTGCGCTGGAGGATGCGGGCAATGTTGTACCCGGAGTCGCCTACGCTTTCGATTTCACTGATTATCGTATACATTGCCTGTATCCTTTTGCCGCTCTCCTCACTAATCTCCCCCTCCGAAATACTATTGAGATACCTGGCAATTTCCAGTTCAATCCTGTCAGTGATCTGCTCATAATGCTCCAGTTTGGAGTAAAGCTCGTCAAAATTGGATTTATCGCTGTCATGGACTGCCTGGCGTACATATTCGTACTGCTTTTGGGCAAGTCTTGCAAAGCTTACAATCTCCTGCTTTGCCTGCGACAAAGAGAGTTCGGCAGTGCTCAGGATCCCTCCCTGGATGTACTGCAAACGGAACACCTCTTCGGTTTTGGGAGCCTTGATCATGTATGTGACAAATTTAACTATTTGTGGGGTAAACCAAACAAGGATAAGGGTATTGGTCAGATTGAAAAGGGTGTGAAGGAAAGAAATCCCGTACAGGGTGGAGGAGGCATCCACAAAAGGATCCCCTGCACCTATACTTACAGTCAGCATGGCTACCAACCTGAGGATGGGATTGAACACTATCAAGACCCAGACAATCCCGAACAGGTTGAAAACGGTGTGTGCAAGTGCCGCCCTCCTGGCCGACACGTTGGCAACAGCTGCCGCAATATTTGCAGTAATTGTGGTACCAATGTTCTCTCCCAGCACCATTGCCGCAGCCATTTCGAACGGAATCCACCCGTAGCTGCTCATAACCAGCGTTAAAGCCATGGTTGCGCTGGAAGACTGGAGGATTATTGTAAGAAGGGTACCGATAAAGACAAAAATAAGTACGGAGAAAAAACCAAAGCTGGTCCATTCTTTCAAAAATTCGAGCACCTCAGGGGTTTGCCTCAGGTCGGGAACGGATGATTTAAGGAAGTTAAGGCCGAGGAAAAGAAGGGCAAATCCAATTAAAAGCTCCCCTATGGACTTCCTTTTGCCCGACTTCATCATCATAAAGGTGAATCCGACTCCAATGAGGGGTATCGACAAGGCAGAGATATCTGCTTTGAATCCGAGCAGGGAGATTATCCAGGCTGTGACTGTGGTTCCTATATTTGCTCCCATGATAACCCCGACTGATTGGGCCAAGGAGAGCAGGCCGGCGTTCACAAAACTTACCACCATTACTGTGGTGGCACTGGAAGACTGGATTATGGCAGTTATGAACAATCCTGTTAGTACCCTTTTGAAAGAGTTGGAGGTCATGGATGCCAGTATGCTTCGCATTTTATCACCGGCCACCTTTTGCAGGGATTCGCTTAACAGTGTCATTCCGTAAAGGAAAAGACCAAGGGAACCCAGAACCTTAAGAACTTGATAGATAATGTCCATTAGGATTTGTATGTGAATTTATTCTGCAAATATAATTCATATAATTAAGGTGTTAAAAAATATAATTGGTTTTGTTACCTTCGCGTATCGGTAAATGTATTTATTGCATGAATGTTAAGAAAATGAACCATAGTAACATAAAATATTGCATCAAGTTTTTTTTGGTGGCAGTTAACATTTTCGTAACAAACAACCTTACAGGCCAGTTTTACTCCATGGGCAACGACCCGGGAAGGGTAAAATGGCGGTACTCCGAGAGCCAGTATTTCCGTATTATCTATCCCGAAGAAATTGACTCTACGGCACGCAGATATGCCTGGTTGCTCGAAAGTTTGCGGGAACCTGTCCACCACACCTTAAAAGTCAAAACATCAAAGATAGATGTGGTATTGCACCCCTTTAGTGCTCAAAGTAACGGAATGGTAGGATGGGCTCCGAGCAGGATAGAACTGATAACCATGGCCCCGGCCAACGACCACTATGTCCATAACTGGGACAAGCATCTTGTAATTCACGAGCTGAGGCATGTAGCCCAAGTGTCAAAGTTCAAACAAGGTGTTTTCAAACCGGCCGGCTGGCTCATAGGTGAACAGGCTGCGGCAATTGGTACCGGACTCTTCATGAGCCAATGGACCATGGAGGGAGATGCCATAATCAGCGAGACAGAACTCACTTCGGGAGGCAGGGGCAGGGACCCCGACCATCTGCTCTTTTACCGGACCGCCTTCCTGAGCGGAGATCACCGTAATCACGACAGGTGGACAATGGGTTCATACAAAGAGTATGTCCCCGATCCGTACAGTTACGGCTATCTGTTCAATTCGTTTGTAAGGTTCAATACCGGCAATAAATATTATCTGGCAGAGGTTACGGAACATGTGGTAAACAGATTCTACAACCCGTTTTCGCAAAGGAATGCATACCGCAAATTAACTGGATTCTCAAAAAAAGGCAACTTTGAAAAACTTGCAGAGTTTTACACTGCAAAGTGGCAAAAGGAGGACTCTGCAAGGGCACCGTTTACACAACTGGTGAGGGTAGAATCCAAACCAGTCAAAGGGTATACAAATTACACCTCCCCGGTAATTACCGGCAATCATCTCTTTTGCCTGAAACAAGATTTGGACAATATTCCGTCGATTATTAAGATCTATCCGGACGGAACGGAAGTGACGGAGAGGGTCATGGGACGTGTGAACTCTCCCCTTAAAGCAAGGGAGGGAAAGATATACTGGACAGAGTACATAACCTCGCCAAGATGGGAGCTTGAGAGCTTCTCGGACCTCTTTTGCTACGATGTCAATACCGGAAAGAGTGAAAGACTGACTGTGAAAGAGAGGCTCTTCAACCCAACATTGTCACCAAGTGGCGATTCTTTGCTGGTTGTAAGCTATGGTATC
>SABC01000317.1 GCA_009929175.1 Bacteroidia bacterium
GTATTCTTTGCCTTCTACGGACATTTTACCGGCCTCTTTACAGGCGTTTTCGCTGCCGTATTTAACGTAGTCGTCGTATTTGATCACCTCTGCGCGGATAAAGCCTTTTTCGAAGTCTGTGTGGATAACTCCTGCGGCCTGCGGGGCTTTTGTTCCTCGTGTAAAGGTCCATGCCCTGACCTCTTGTACACCGGCTGTGAAGTAGGTTTCGAGGTTCAAGAGTGCGTATGCAGACCTGATAAGACGGGATACCCCCGATTCCTGAAGGCCAATTTCGTTAAGGAACATCTCTCTCTCTTCAAAGGTGTCAAGTTCGGCTATTTCGGACTCGATTTTGGCAGCTACAACCAGCATTTGAGCATCCTCCTCCTTGATAGCTTCCCGAACCATTTCTACATATTTGTTTCCTTTGCCGGCCGATGACTCATCGACATTGCAAACGTATAGAACCGGTTTGTCTGTGAGCAGGAAAAGCTCCTTTGACAGTTTTGCATCTTCTGCGTTTTCGAACTTCACACTCCTTGCAGATTTTCCCTGCACCAAGGCTTCACGGTATTGTACAAGAATATCATACATGCGCTTAGCTACCTTGTCTCCACCTGTTTGGGCCTGTTTTTGAACCTTCGATATCCTGCTTTCTACAGTATCCAGGTCTTTTATCTGTAACTCTGTATCTATGATTTCTTTGTCCCTGACAGGATCTACACTTCCATCGACGTGGACAATGTTAGGATCGTCAAAACAGCGTAACACATGAATGATGGCATCCGTTTCACGTATGTTGGCAAGGAACTGATTGCCCAAACCTTCTCCTTTACTCGCTCCTTTTACAAGGCCTGCGATATCCACAATCTCTACGGTAGCAGGGATTACCCTCTGGGGTTTAACCAGTTTTTCAAGTACCTTGAGCCTTTCGTCAGGAACTATGGTGGAGCCGATATTTGGTTCTATTGTACAAAAAGGAAAGTTTGCAGATTGAGCCTTGCCCGAGCTTATGCAGTTAAAAAGGGTTGATTTGCCTACGTTGGGAAGACCCACTATTCCACATTGAAGTGCCATTATTTATTTTTTTACATTTTT
>SABC01000318.1 GCA_009929175.1 Bacteroidia bacterium
CGACACGATCATGACAACACCGATTCCCAATACCCTATGTTTTTTCATCGACCTCTCCACAGATAATTCTTATTAATGAAAATAAACCATTGTATCCTTGGCAGGGGGGACTACCCCCCTGCACCCCCTTTTAATGGTTAAATGGATAAATAGTTGAATAGCTCATCAGAAAGCCCGTACAGGCCTGACCCTGTCCTCGTTGTACCGACCGTAGAAGTCCTGAGCCCCATCGTAGAAGTACTGGTACCACGCGTAGAATGCATCGCCCCCGGAGGAACTCCAGTAGAGGTCTCCAGAAAAACCACCGAGATTATTCTTTTTTAAATTTTGATACATCAAGTCCAGTTCACCTTTGCTGGGCAAGAACCAGTCGTCATACACCACCCCGTCTTTTGTCACCACCAAATTGGAACAAATCTTTGCTGCATAGTCGTTTTTTTTCTCATATGGCTCGGCATTGCCAAACTTTGCAACTATCTTAGCTGTGTTGCTCTCCCCCGTCCCAATGGCAGTACCGGTTCCCCCTACAGTCGTCCCAGAGCCTCCCCATACCTTATCTATAAACTCATAGCTTGCAGGCGCAGCCTCCAGATACCTCCAGCCATCGCTGTATGAGCCCTTGTCGTAAAAGATGTAGCCTCCAGAGGGGCCAATCTCCCCAACCCTATTTTTCCAAGATGCATACAGCGTCTGATATCCTGTCATGGTTGCTGTTGTTGAAGACAGCACCTCTTTCCCTTTTCCATTAGGTTCAGTCCACCAGCCACCGAAGGAATACCCGGTTTTAGTGACAGTCGGCAATGCCCCGTATGATTGGTCGTAGATAACACTCTTATTCGCAGGATTCGGATTGGATCCTCCCTGACTGTCAAAACTCACCGTGTAGGTGTTGCCCTCAAACTCAGGAACCAACCTAACGGTCGAATCCTTGATTATCTCCACCATATGTACGGCCTTTCGACCAAGTACCCGTAGCTCAATCGTTCTGAGACCCGCATCAAGGTCCCTGACCAAGCCGCTTCCCACCGTCCCCATCCTCACCCCGTCGATGTACAGCTCGGCATCAGCTTCGCA
>SABC01000319.1 GCA_009929175.1 Bacteroidia bacterium
CGCACTGGTTATGGGAGTCTCAAGCATAGGAGAGACAAAGGATCTTGGCAGGATTGCCGGTAAGACTTTTGCGTATTATGTACTTACAACTCTTATAGCTTGCGTGCTTGGGCTTGTGCTCGTAAATGCTTTCAAACCGGGTGTTGGTGTAGACCTCAATCTTCAGACAAAGGTTGAAAATATGTCAACTACTGAGATTTCAATGATAGATCAGATTGTGGGTATCGTACCTACTAACGTATTCAAGGCTATGGCCGACGGAAATATGCTACCGGTAATTTTCTTTGCAATCATGTTCGGTACATTCATAACACTCTCCTCACAAAAATCCCGTGTCCTGCTGACCGATGTTTTCAATAGTGTTTACGAGGTGATGATAAAAATGACCTTCCTGGTGATTCGTTTTGCCCCTTTCGGCCTTTTTGGAGTGGTCTCGTCAATAATCGGCTCTCAGGCAGGAGATACCGCAGCATTAAGTGAGATGTTCGGGAGCCTTGGCATATATGCAGCTATCATTGCCGGTGGTTGCCTTATACAGGGTCTTGGTGTCTTGCCGGCCATATTTGTCACTCTCACCCGCAAAAATCCTTTTAAATTTATGAACCAGATGGGCACAGGTTTGCTTACGACATTCTGCACAGCTTCCTCCGCTGCATCATTACCTATAACCATTCCGGACATTCAGAAGAAAAGTGGTGTATCACAAAAAATAGCAGCTTTCTGCCTGCCTCTCGGAAACACTGTAAATATGAACGGGACAGCGTTATTTGAGTGTGTAACAGCAATTTTTGTTGCACAAGTCTATGGAATAGATCTTACTTTAGGACAACAAATTGTTGTTGTCATGACCAGTCTTCTTGCAGCTGTCGGCGCTGCCGGTATACCTCTTGCCGGCCTTGTAATGCTTGCAGTCGTCCTGAATGCCGTTGGGCTTCCGTTAGAAGGAATCGGACTGGTCCTTGTCGTACAACAGCCACTTGATATGATACGTTCTGCGGTAAATGTCTGGGGAGACCTGACCGGAGCAGCAATAATTGCACACAGTGAAGGAGAAAAATTAACTATATAAATA
>SABC01000320.1 GCA_009929175.1 Bacteroidia bacterium
ATATTGGAAATTTGAAGCATGGATGTGCCGATTCCCTGTGCCACCAAACCGCCTACCCCATTATCCTTGAAGCTGATCACTGCAAACCCAATCATTTGGGCACAGCATCCCACGGTGGCTGCACCGGCAGCCAATCCCCCCAACCCCAACATAATACAAAGCGCGGCACTGGATATAGGCGCAGTCAAGGCCAGTCCAACTACCACAGCCACAATAATACCCATGATAAATGGTCTCATTTCCGTGGCATTCATAATAATCTGGCCCAACCCGGTCATTAATGCATCTACCACAGGCCCAAACACAGTAGCAGATATCATTCCGGCAATCAATGTCATCGCGGGAGTGACCAATATGTCCACTTTCGTTTCTTTGGATACCAGTTTCCCTAACTCCGCGCCGAAAGCCGCTGCCAAAAATGCACCGGCAGGGCCTCCCAACTGGGCACCCATCATACCGGTAATGGCACTGGCAAAAAGTACCAGTGGCGGGGCTTTTAATCCCCAAGCCACGGCCACTCCCACGCCGGCTCCCATCAACCCCATGGCGATAGTTCCCGTCTCCACCAAGAAGGCAGATACGGTGTTTTCCCCTAACAATAGGGCCGTTTGCTCCCCTAGGGTCTTAATGATAAGACCGATTAATAATGAAGCAAACAACCCAAGAGCCATGGCGCTTAACGCCTCTTGAAGGTACCTCTTTGCGCTGAACTCAATGTCCTTTTTCTTGAGAAAAGCGGACAATTTTTTCATTGTGTTCTCCATTTCTTTCCTGCAAAATATGACTATATTATACTGTACTTCCCGCCTTTTGCAAGGAAATGATAATATGGGGCAAGGTTTCCCTTGCCCCATTGTTCTATGGCTATTTTTTCACAGGTGGTTTTGGCAGTCTTTGGTCTATGGTATTCATCAAATGGTCCGTGCAGTTGATTGGATCTACGAATTTCCCTTTGATTACTTCCTTATACCTAGTCTTGCTTGGCTTTAATACGCCCCCTAAGATTTCTCCTACCACCGCCCTCTTGTAAGAGGGTACCCGATCATCCATTTCCCGGGAAATGTCCATGGTG
>SABC01000321.1 GCA_009929175.1 Bacteroidia bacterium
GTCGCCATTATGTCCATTGGTAAAGGCATAGATAACCAAATCTACGGCATCGTCCAAGGTCATCATAAAACGGGTCATGTTCGGGTCCGTGATAGTGATGGGCTTACTATCCATTATTTGCTCCACCCAAAGAGGAATAACGGAGCCCCGACTTGCCATAACGTTTCCATAACGAGTACAACAGATGGTTGTTGTGGCATCTTCTCCCAGTTCACGACCTTTAGCGATGGCAACTTTTTCCATCAAAGCCTTTGATATACCCATTGCATTGATGGGATAGGCTGCTTTATCTGTAGAGAGAACCACTACATTCTTAACGCCGTGTTGTATGGCACTTTCCAATACATTACCAGTTCCCATTACATTAGTGCGTGTGGCTTCCATGGGAAAGAATTCACAACTTGGCACCTGCTTAAGGGCTGCAGCGGCAAATACGTAATCTACACCGCGCATTGCTACATCCACACTGTCCTTATCCCGAACATTGCCAATATAGAATTTTACTTTAGGGTTTTGCAATCGATGACGCATATCATCTTGCTTTTTTTCATCCCGACTGAAAATACGAATCTCTTTGATATCAGAATCGAGGAATCTGCGAAGTACCGCATTACCGAAACTGCCTGTTCCGCCTGTAATTAACAGGACTTTATCTTTAAAGATGGACATATATAGTATTTTTAATATTTATTTGGTATCCAAACACACCTCTCCGCCTCAAATCCAAGTAAAGGTTTCAGCGTAGATGCTGCCGGACTGTCTTTTGGGACGGGCCGGGTGGTTGGTTTGTACGTTGTTTGATTTTGTTTGGCCCGGTATAGCTATACATGCTGCTGCCGGGCAACGATCGAATCCCTCGGTTGGAGGGGTTGATATATCGGTTTTCATCGTGTCTTGAGCTTGGGGGTTATTATACCAAAGGTTCGTCACTCCCAAGGGGGTAACTGTTTATACAGGAAAAGGGCATGTTTGTACCGTATATTCCTGTTTTTGTAAATTGTTGGCAAAGATGCTACTTTTTTTAGATAAAAAAAACCTTTTAGCGTGATTTTGTTGTGAATTAAATGTTA
>SABC01000322.1 GCA_009929175.1 Bacteroidia bacterium
AATCTCACCCATAATACATTTCACCATTGTCGATTTACCCTCCCCGTTTTTGCCAATGAATGCAACCTTATCTCCTTTATTTATTGTAAATGTTGCATTAGAAAATACCAGATTATCGTCGTAGCGTTTGCCTGCACCCTCTGCAATAACAGGGAAGTTGCCCGAACGTGGTGATAGGGGAAAACGCAACCTGAGAGCAGAGGTGTCAATTTCGTCCACCTCTACTATTTCCAATTTATCAAGCATCTTTACCCTGGACTGGACCTGAAAGGTTTTGGAGTAGGTTCCTTTGAACCTTTCGATGAACTCCTTGGTTTCGGCAATCATCTTTTGCTGTTCGTCGTAGGCTCTTTGCTGCTGCATCCTCCTGTCCCTCCTCAGCTCCAGGTAATGAGTATAATTCACTTTATAGTCGTATATCTTGCCCAAAGTTATTTCTATGGTCCTGTTTGTCACCCTGTCAACAAAAGATTTATCGTGTGAAATCAATATGACTGCCTTTGCCTGGTTTAACAAGAAATCCTCCAACCAAATGATTGAGTCCATATCCAGGTGGTTGGTAGGCTCATCCAGCAAAATAAGATCGGGCTTTTTCAACAATATTTTTGCCAGTTCTATCCTCATCCTCCACCCGCCACTGAACTCCGAAGTCTGTCTCTCCAGGTCGGACCTCTTGAACCCGAGGCCTGCTAGTACTTTTTCTATCTCTTCCCTATAGTTTACAGTCTCAATTGTATAAAGCTTTTCACTAAGGTGGGACAATTCCTCGATTAATGAGTAATATTCGGGAGAGTCGTAATCATCACGTTGTTGCAATAACTCATTCAGCATACCAATCCGCTGCTCCATCTCCAATATATGCAAAAATGCAAGAGATGTCTCTTCATAAACGGTGTTTCCATCTTCGGTCATCAAATGTTGTGGCAAATATGCAATTACCGAATCACTAGGCGATGTAACCACCCCTTTTGACGGAGTTTTGACCCCAGCTATTATCTTGAGCAAGGTCGATTTTCCAGCCCCGTTTTTTCCCATTAGTGCAATCTTATCTTTATCGTTGATTGCAAAC
>SABC01000323.1 GCA_009929175.1 Bacteroidia bacterium
AATTTCGCTAATGCAACCATTATTGGTTCGGGAATAGAGCCTCCATTCTCATATTTTGAGTAAGTAGTTTGAGGAATCCCACATATAGCCGCAAATTTGGATTGGGACATTCTTAGCGAATTTCTCGCTTGCTTCAGCCTATCCTTGATCATTTCAGGGCACTCCTAACGATTTTTTTGCTTTTTAGCAAAATTATGATTGACTTCAACGAATATATGATTTAATCTAACCATAAGGTTAAATCTAACCTATTTGCGATTCTAAACCAGTATTCGGGTTAACACAAGGAGCGAGCAATGGCAAAAACCGATAAAGCACTACAAAAGGTGGTTAAAGCATGGAGTTTTGAGGAATCAGTGGAGGTAGCTAAGCATTACTACGGAGTTCTCCAGAAAAGCCATCTTGATTTGGTAAGAGAGCTGCATGCTGCACATAATGCATTGTCGAACTCTGGATATAGAAGTGACCTAACCTCCGGACAAATGTCCGGAGGTTCCCCTACTTGGGAATCCTACTGCCAAGCAGTCGGAATCCAAAGGAGAACTGCCGATCGCTGGCTCGCTCTCTACGATTCCGATAAGGACATTCTCCTTTCAATGGAAGAATTTAAGGCCAGAAAGCTCCTTGAGTTTGAGGAGTTGATCAAGCAGTTTGAGGCATCTGTTGGCAAGCCAATTGACTGGCGTCCTGATGGCTGGTCAACGGCCTGCGAGAATTACTACAACACCAAACTCAAACAACGAAAGCTTTTAGAGATTGCCCAGCGCAGCAGCTTTGACCAGGCTGAGCTGTTCAACCGCGAGTACCTAGCTTCCTTGTCTGATCGCTTCGATGTCGCATCCCCCCAGGAGATTCTTGAGTTCGGCCGGTTGTGTGAGGACCTCAAACCCTATGCGGCCAAAGAGGTACCAGTGCCCAAGCAGGTCCGTGTTGTCAAGCTGGTCGAGGCCGCCCTTTCTGAGTTCCAGCCTGCAGTCCGTGAGAAAGTCGCAAAGTTCGTAGCAGAAACAATCATCCGCATGGAGGTCAAGTAATGAAGATATTCAATGGACCGAGACCGATAGA
>SABC01000324.1 GCA_009929175.1 Bacteroidia bacterium
GCTTTGTGGGAAATTCTTCCCTCATGAATATATCCCAGCACCTCCCCCTTCAAATAGTAAGGGAGGGCCCAATGGCTTTCCGGAGCGGAACTTTGCCCCGGGTCCTTGCCCCCCTGGGCCAACACCAACATCTTGATAAACTCTCCATAGGTCAATGGATTCTCCGGCCGGAATGTCCCGTCCGGGTAACCGGACAACCATTCTCTTTTCGTTAACCTTTCAATGTAAGAGGCCGCCCAATGGGAGTCGGCAACATCCGGATATACCGCCTCCGCATAAACCGGATTCCCTGGCATAATGCTGCTACATTGGGGAAGAAGCAATACCATCAAAAACAGCAAAATCACTCTTCCTCCCGGCCTGTATGTTTTTTCCAGACGACGCAGTTTTTTATGGTTTCTCATAAGCCTTCTCTCTCTTCTTTTCCTCGGGTAGGTTTCCTGTGGAGCCATTCTACCTTTCCTCTGTTCCACCCGTCAATTTGCGGAAAAGCGACAAAAAAAGAGAGGCATAATTACCTCTCTAGTCTTTTATTATCGCTCAATTTTAAACTTGTAATCGGTATTTTTTGTCAATCTAAATCGGTCTTTTTTGTATTTCTAAATCCGTTAATTTTGTGAGTTGTCTCGGATACTCTCTAGGACGCCGAACCGGTTCCTTTTCCAATGGCAAACTCAAACTGATAGATGGCCTGGTTCAAATCCGACACTGCTTTGCTGTAAGCCAGCTGGGCCATATAGTAAGCGGTTTCTGCTGAATTCACATCCGTCAAAGTATTCAACCCCGCATTGTAGGAAAGGTTGGCGATGCGCACCGCTTCCCGGGCGTTCTCTACATTGCGTTGAGAAGAATCCACCGCCTTGGACAGGTTCAACAAATCCATATATTTTGCCCGAATCTCCATCTCGATATTCAGGAAAGTTTGGTCGTAAGCAATCTGTTTGGCTTTCAAGTCCGACATGGCTCCCAAATATGTGGCGGAGGTTCTGGGATACGCGCTGACGCTGTTCATTTCAATTTGCGCCACATCCTCCTCATATTTTGCCACGGTAATTTCATTTCGA
>SABC01000005.1 GCA_009929175.1 Bacteroidia bacterium
GTTTGCATACAGATCATTCTCCCCGTCAATCAAGGCATGTATCTGAGGTATAAGTGAATCATATACCTGGGACTTGCTGCCTTTGGGTATTTCCAGTTTTTCCATTTCTGTTATCTTTTAAGTAAAAAATTAAAGATAGTAAAAAATCAATCCACCAGAAGAGCCAGCCCCTTCAGATACTCCCCTTCGGGGTGGAATATGTTTACAGGATGGTCGGATGGCTGACTTAGACGACCTACTATCCTGACTTTTCGGCGGCTCAGGGCTGCAGCCGAGAAAACAGCCTCAGCAAAAGAGATTTTGTCCACAATTTGCGAGCAACTGAATGTAAAGATAAGCCCACCAGGAGCTATCTTACTGATTGCATTGAAATTTAGCCTTTGATAGGCTCTGAGTGCATTTTTGAGTGCATCCCTGTGTTTAGCAAATGCCGGCGGGTCCACGATCATCAAATCATACCTTCCCTCCTTGCTATTCTTAAGAAAATCAATAGCATCAGTACAATAGGAGTTGTGGGCAAAACCACCCTCACCGGAGTAGTTTGCTTTTATATTCAAATCCGTCATCTCTATGGCTTTTGACGAACTGTCCACCGAATGAACAAGGGAAGCCCCTCCCGCCATTGCATAAACCGAAAAACCACCAGTATAACAAAACAAATTCAAAACCCTCTTTCCATTTGAACAACTCTTTACCAAAGCCCTGTTATCCCTCTGGTCCAGGAAAAAACCTGTCTTTTGACCCTCCTCCCAGTCGACACGGAATTTGAGTCCGTTTTCCAGTATAAAGCTTTGGTCAGCGGCAAATCCACCCTTCTTATACAGATACCCTTCGGTCAAATCAATACCGGCCTTGAAAGGTGCAGTTGATGAACTTTTATCATAGACAGCCAGTAACATGTTCCCTAAAACCCTTCTCAGGGCAGAGACAATTTTATCCCTTTCCCTGAGCATACCTGCAGAGTGGGCCTGCAAAACAACTACACCATTGTAGTAGTCCAGCACAAGACCAGGAAGCATATCCCCCTCACCATGTACAAGTCTGTATGCATTTGTATTGCTACCTGTTATCAATCCGGTTTTTTGACGAGCATCGAAGGCTTCCGCTATCCGTTGTTCCCAAAACCCGGGCTCCAGGGGAGAGTTGTCAAAAGCCAGTATCCTGACAGTGATTGACCCTACCTGGTAGTGGCCGCAACCCATCAATTCCCTGTCACTCGAATAGACAGTGACAATATCACCTTCGGCTGGGTTTCCTTCGGTTTTTGCAACTGCTCCCGAAAATATCCAGGGATGGAACCGCAGGAGGGAAGATTCCCGGCCCTTTTTCAAAAATATTGAAGGCATTATAAGTTCTTTTTTGACTTGGGTGTACTGAGCAATTTGAGGTACATCTTTTGGCATATCCAGGCATCTATAGCTGCATAGTTCAATTGTGCGTTAGAGAGGTCCGATGATTCCCAGTTGGAAAGCTGTTGGGATTTGGATACCCTGACTCCTATGATGATGGCAGCCATTTTCCTGACACTTTTTTCCAATACCCCCCAATTGGCAGCAATTGATTGCAGGTCAACAAAAGCTTTGGGCGTAAATTTGGAAATCCTCTGCAAACCTTTGATATCGTCGTTAACCGCGGCACCCACTTTTATCACTTTCGAAGATGAAAGTATTGCAGCCAGTTCCATTGGCAAACCCAGTGCATGGAGGCGGAATATAAATGCTTTGTCCCTGCCCGACAGCTGCAGTAAAGCTACGCTGTTCCGCTTGGTGTTTGCTGTAAAGGAGGGTTTTGTCTCAGTATCAAATCCAATGATTTTTTGCTTACCCAAATATTCGATTGCCATCTGGTAGGTTTCGTTTTGCCCTTCTACCAAAAAAATCTCTCCATCGAATTCTGCCACGGGCAGTTTTTCCAACTCTTCGGGTGTAATGGTCTCTTTATAATTCATTATTTAATTTAAATTCTTCTCAATAAGGGAATATGATAACGGTAACCGCACCATTATCCTTGTAAGGTTTTCGCGGTTTATGTTCTCCTTGGAAAATGGAACCACAGTGACTGCCGATTTTTCTGAACCGGTATCCCTCCCGTATTTGAAATTGAAAAGCAGGTTTCCGGCACCATCAGTAACACTGTCAGGCAGCTCTTTGCTGGGGACCGAAATAAAGGCATTCAATTTGCCCTTGTCATTACTCCTTTTTAATAAATCAGCCTCCTTGAGTGCTAAATAGGTCTCTTTTGCCGTATTCACAGCAGGATCAACAAACTTCATATTATCATCGATCAAGCCGGCAAATACTTTGGTGCCTTGAACCTCATACCGGCGTAGTTCCTCGGTTACCTTGACCAAAGTATCCAGCAGGTAAGGGTAATGTGTGCAACCAAGTATAACACCCTTCATCCTGATACCCGGGTTGCTTTCCCTATGCTTTTGCATCATGGTGACCATGTGGAAACGAGCATAGTTGCCGGCAGAATTCAATTGCATGTCAATAATTTCCCCGTTGGTTCCGGTTTTGATCAAAAGGCCGCTCCGGTCAAAATTGTACATAGGCAACAAATCAGGCTTGATACCCAGGGAGTCCCCCCATTTTGGACCGCGGTAATTGTCTCGGACCGAAGTTGCCGAAACAGAAATGTAGTCGGGCTCGGAATCCACCGCCTCTGCAAATCCCAAACCACCTTGGGCAACAACCCTGAGGTCTCCGTCATATCCGTTTGCAGCAGCATGCGAAACTATACTGTTTTGGTACCCTTTGGACGAAATTGTCCCTACGGTGGCCAGAACTCCGATTGCAAAGCTTTTCTCTGCCGTGTTTATGGATTCAAAAACACCCTCTACACCGGCATTGATAACACCGATAGTCCTGATGCCGGTACCGCTGTATTCCAAAAGAGCCTTCACATCGTCAAGACCGTATGCTGTTGCCGTATTACAGGCAATCACAACTATCTTTGTGCGGTTTGGCTCGGTAGTAAGGAAAAGGGCATCCTTTATTATCAGCTCTTTCAGATAATCCTCCTTTTGTTGGGAAGAGTATACCCCGTAAGGCATGTTGGCCTGGTCTGCAAGATATATAAAATCCTCTGCTCCAAAATCGGGTATACCGTCACTCTTTTGCTCTCCTGTCTTGTTGTCAAACATATCCATGGCAAGGAATTGCTCCAGTACTGTTAGCCCGCCGGTTCCGGAATCAAACATCCCTACCGGCAACTCCCGTCTGTTGGATGGGTAACCGGCATAATCTGCATAGTAGACCGAAGAGTTGTCGTCAAGAGCTTTGGATACAATCCAAGGTAAACCCTCCTCCCTTGTGGCCTGCCCCTGTTTGCAGGAGAAGGCACCAAAAAGCGACGCTGCCACAAACAGCGCAGCGAAGCCTTTCTTGATGATTTGATCAGTTTTCATAGTTAAATTCTCCAAATTCAGTTTTAAGGATCACTTTTTTGCCATTGTAAGGTTCAACTTTGCCTATTATTTTGGCCTCCACACCAAATTTCTCAGATATTGCGATGATTTTGGAAGCAACTCCGGCAGTGGTGTAAAGCTCCATCCTGTGGCCCATGTTAAATACCTTGTACATCTCTTGCCAACTGGTACCCGACTCCTTTTGCAGATGGCGGAACAGTGGAGGTACCGGGAAAAGGTTCTCTTTTACTACACAGAGATCATCAATGAAGTTAAGTACTTTGGTCTGTCCACCACCCGAGCAGTGCACCATTCCGTGAATATCTGTTCTGTATTTGTCGAGGATTACCTTGATAACCGGTGCATAAGTACGTGTGGGCGAAAGCAGCAACTTACCAAAAGTCATACCGGTGAGGGAATCTGTCTCATCCAGTCTGCGGCTGCCGGTATAGGCAAGCTCTTTTGGAACAAGGTCGCAATAACTTTCAGGATATTTGACTCCGACATAAGAATCAAACAGGTCATGTCTTGCAGAGGTCAAACCATTGCTTCCGGTTCCTCCGTTGTATTCATCTTCGTAAACAGCCTTGCCGTATGAAGAGAGGCCAACAACCACGTCGCCTTCACAAATGCGGGAGTTGTCAATGACCTCCGAACGTTTGATCCTGGCACAAACAGTACTGTCCACAATGATTGTCTGTACCAAATCCCCAACATCGGCAGTCTCCCCGCCGGTAAGGATTATGTTCACGCCGTATCCTGCCATCCTGGAGGCAAAATTTTCGGACCCCTCAATTATTGCAGAGATAACCTCCCCTGGAACCCTTTGTTTGCTACGGCCAATGGTAGAGGACAACAGGATGTTTCCCGTAACCCCGACGCAAAGCAGGTCGTCGGTGTTCATTACAATGGCATCCTGTGCAATGCCGCCCCAAACACTCATATCTCCGGTCTCTTTCCAGTAGACGTATGCAAGTGAAGATTTGGTCCCGGCACCATCTGCATGCATAACAATGCAATAATCGGGATCATTGGAAAGAAGGTCAGGCACAATCTTGCAAAAAGCACCCGGAAACAACCCCTTGTCAATGTTTTTAATTGCATTGTGCACATCTTCCTTGGACGAGGAGACTCCTCTCATTGCATATTTTGCAGCATCCTTATTCTTTTCGGTCATCACATTTTTTTGTAAATAATTGCAAAAATAACAAGATTATCTCCAAAAGAGCAATTCCCTGTATTTTGGCAATGGCCAAAGCTCATCATCCACTACCATTTCGAGTTTGTCTACGGTAGTGCGGATCTTTGACATATAGGGCAGTACGTTGGCAGAATAGCTTGCAGCACGCTCCGGATATGAAGGAATTGAATTTGCAACTTTACGGGCTTGGATAAGGGCATGGGCATCTTCCCGCAACGATTGAATATATCCCGAAATCTTCCTTATGCTGAGTATTTGCCTTTCGGACATGGTCCTGAACTCTGTTTCCCCAAAGATTTCCTTGATACCCAAGACATTTTGTATCAAGGAATTTTGGAACTTTATAGCGGTAGGAATAATATGGTTTATAGTCAAATCCCCCAAAACCCTTGCCTCTATTTGCAATTTCTTAATGAACAATTCGTTGAGCACCTCATACCTGGCTTCTAGTTCCCTTTCGCAAAGTACATCCATGCCGACCATCAGATTGCGGGTCTTTTTGTCCAGGAATACCTTGAAGGTTTCCGGAATATCCCCTATTCCTTTGAGCCCTCTCCGCTCTGCCTCTTTGTGCCACTCTTCGCTATAACCGTTCCCTTCAAACAGTATATCTTTGGATTCCTTTATATATTGCCTTATTACCTTAAGTGCCGCTTCGTCCTTTGACAAACCACCCTCAATCTCCTTTTCGACCAGCTCCCTGAATCTTACAAGTTGCTGGGCTACAGCTGTATTCAACACAAACATAGAGGACGCAACGTTCACCGAAGATCCTACTGCACGAAATTCAAAGCGGTTACCGGTAAAGGCAAAAGGCGAAGTCCTGTTACGGTCGGTATTGTCGGGAAGAATTTCCGGAATCTTGTTTACTATATTGAGTTTTATCGCTTGGTTTTCCTTACTGTCCGGAGAAATAACAGTCTTCTCTATTGAGTTAAGAACATCCGTAAGTGTCTTGCCTACAAACACTGACATGATGGCAGGAGGGGCTTCGCTGCCACCCAGCCTGTAGAGGTTACCCAATGATGCAGTGCTTGCCATCAAAAGGTGGTGGTGTTCGTAAACAGCCCTGATTACCGATACAAAGAAACTGAGGAATTTGATGTTTGTGCTCGGGGTTTTTCCTGGAGACAAAAGGTTTTCACCTCTGTTGGTTACCATAGACCAGTTACAATGTTTTCCCGAACCATTAATACCGGCAAAAGGCTTTTCATGGAAAACAACCTTTAGTTTGTGTTTCTTGGCAATCTTTCTCATCAGGATCATCATCATAAGATTGTGATCTATTGAAAGGTTGGCCTCCTCAAAATAGGGAGCAAACTCAAATTGATTGGGAGCAACCTCGTTATGCCTGGTTTTTAACACAACACCCAATTTAAAGGCTTCGGTCTCAAAGTCCTTCATAAAGCACATAACCCTGGAAGGTATGGCACCAAAGTAATGGTCTTCCAGCTGCTGGTCTTTGGCTGCAGTATGGCCAATCAAGGTCCTGTTGCAAAGCATAAGGTCCGGCCTTGCCCTGTAGAGTGCCTCATCAACAACAAAATACTCCTGCTCAATACCAAGCATTACATTGACCCGTGAGGTTTTGTTATCAAATATCCTGGCCAAGTCAACAGCAGCTTTGTCCAATTGCTGCAATGATTTGAGATGGGGTGCTTTCATATCGAGCGACTCCCCGGTGTAAGCCACAAAAACCGAAGGTATGCAAAGTGTATCGTCAATTATGAATGCCGGGGAAGTAGGATCCCATGCAGTATATCCCCTTGCCTCGAAAGTGTTCCTCAGCCCTCCGTTGGGAAAGCTGGAAGCGTCCGGCTCCTGTTGTACCAACGCTTCTCCCTTGAAATTTTCAAAAACACCTCCGTTTTTGGAAGGATCCACAAAAGCTTCGTGTTTTTCGGCTGTGGCATCTGTCAGCGGATGAAACCAGTGAGTATAATGAGTAGCTCCCCTTTCTATGGCCCATGCTTTCATTCCGGAAGCAATTTGGTTTGCAACCTTCCTGTCAATTTTAACACCCTCGTTTATTGCCATTTGGACTGCATCGAAAGCTTCAGATGAGAGATACCTTCTCATCTTTTCTACATCGAAGACATTTTGCCCAAAATACTGCGAAACAGGCTGGTTTTCAAAGTAAAACCTCTCGGCCTTATGGCCCGAAAATTCATCTAATGCTCTTTTCCTGAAACTACTCATTGTATTAAATTTATTAACCGGGCAAATGTAATTATATTTTTAAAAAAAGAGATCTTTTTTAGTACTTTTGCCTAACGATCAAAAACAACTCAAAATGAAACAGATTCTTACTTTCCTGATTTTTTTCACAACCCTTCTCTCTCCTCTGCATTTGTTTGCCCAAAACAACATCCAGAGGTATATCGAGAACCTTAAGAAAGACACTTTGTTTATCAACTCCGTTACAGGAATCATGGTAATGGACTCAAAGGGGAAGAGCATTGCATCCTGGAACCCAGACATGCCTCTCCTCACTGCTTCCACAATGAAGACTGTAACAACGGGGATTGCACTCAAGGTACTTGGTCCTGACTTCCGTTTCAAAACCAGGCTGGCCTATAACGGATTTATTGAAAACGGAGTCCTGTACGGCAACCTTTTTATAATAGGAGGTGGCGACCCTACCCTTGGCTCTGTTGACACCCTGGGTATTCCTGTCGACACCCTGTTCGGTCAATGGAAAGAGGCCCTTGAAAAAACCGGGATTAAGAGGATCAACGGTCATATCGTTGCAGATGATCGCTTTTTTGAGCATGAGATAGTTCCTACCAGCTGGTCTTGGAGCAATCTTGGGCCATCGTACGGGAGCGGCACAAGCGGATTGTCTTTTAACGAAAACCTGCAGTATTTCACATTTGTCCCAGGCATAAACATCGGTGATGCAGTGTTCATGAAGACTCACTACCCGCACATTCCCGGAATGAATTACAAGAACACCCTTCTTACCGGTGGCAACCGTACCGGGAACCGCAGCTCATATTACGTTTCGGACCTCTCTAAAGATGCACTTTTCCGGGGCAGTCTTGCAAGTGGCAGCGATTCCGTACTTATTACTGTTTCCAATAAGTTCCCGCATCTCAGTTGTGCTTTTGAATTCCGGGAATACCTGGAAAAAAGTGGCATCTATTCTAAAAAAGAAATTTTGGATGCCAAGGAGTTCAATGCCCCTGGCGAGTATGAACTCACAATAATTACAGAGACATTATCAGAACCCCTTCACAGGATAGTAAATGTTACAAACAGGATAAGCAATAATTTTTATGCAGAGACATTGCTCAAGATGATAGGCAAGAAAATGACAGGAACCGGCTCATACGACTCGGCAAGGGTTGCTGTTGTGAGGGTTCTTGGCGAGATGGATGTCCCTGTAAGGGGTTTCACACAAAGTGATGGCAGCGGACTTTCAAGGATGAACCTGGTCTCCCCTCGTTTCTTTTGCCACTATTACGCTGCTCTGGAAAAGAGCGAGGTTTTCCCTTACTTCTTCAACAGTCTGCCTGTACCGGGAGGCCCTGGCACATTAAAGAGCGTTTTACAAAACCAGGACCAAAAGCGTAAGCAGAGGATTCATGCCAAAAGTGGTTCATTGGGAAATGTAAGGTGTTACGCAGGCTATGTCGTAAGAGCCAACGGAGAGCATCTCTATTTTGCAATCCTGGCCAATAATTACCCCGCACGAACAGCTCAGATGCAAGTTGGTATAGAGGGCTTTATGAACGAGCTGACAAAATATTGATATCTAATTTTACAGTTTGACAAATTTACCCTAATTTAGTTCTTTATTTCAATTACAATCCTAAACCGATTAGTACGAAATCATAACTAAAATTAAAATATTTTCAAGATGTTAACACTTTCAAGAAAGGCCGACAAAATGCCTGCATCACCAATCAGGAAACTGGTTCCTTATGCAGAAGAGGCAAAAAAAAGAGGAGTAAAGGTTTACCACCTTAACATAGGACAACCTGACATCGACTCACCCAAAGAGGCACTGGATGCAGTTCGCAACCTAAAAGAGACTTACATTCCTTACCCTCACTCAGCAGGAATAGAGAGTTACAGGAAAGGTCTTGCCAAATACTACCAAAACATTAACATAAACGTTAACGAGAACGAAATCAACATTACTACAGGTGGCAGCGAATCTCTCCAGATAGCACTTGCAGTTACCTGCAACCCTGAGGATGAGGTAATAGTTATTGAACCTTTTTACACCAACTACAACTCGTTTGCGGTCCAAAACGATATCGTGCTCAAGCCATTTTCCACCAAGATTGAAGATGGTTTCGCACTCCCTTCTGTGGATGAATTCCGCAAAGTGATTACCCCAAAGACTAAAGGTATTATCATATGCAATCCAGGCAATCCTACTGGAACCCTTTACACCAAAGAGTCCCTTATAGAACTGGGCAAAATCGCCAAGGAAAACAACCTGTACATCTATTCCGACGAAGTTTACAGGGAGTTCTGCTATACCGATGAACCCCATTTTTCATGTATGCACCTGGAAGGGCTGGAGCAAAACGTTATCCTTCTTGATTCGGTATCCAAGAGGTACAGCATGTGTGGTGTGCGTATCGGAGCCATTGTTTCCAAAAACAAAGCTGTCATGAATGCTGTCCTGCGTTATGCCCAGGCAAGGCTTTGCTCCCCTGCCATAGGACAGATTGCCGCAGAGGGTGCCCTTCAAACTCCCCAATCCTATTTCGATGCTGTGAGGGAGGAGTACATCAACCGCAGGGATGTGATGATAGAGGCACTCAACAAAATGGAAGGAGTGTTGTCACCCATGCCTATGGGAGCGTTCTATACAATTGCAAGGCTGCCTGTTGACGACAGTGACAAATTTGCCCAATGGCTGCTTGAGGAGTTCCAATACGAAAACCAGACAGTCATGGTGGCCCCTGCTGCCGGTTTTTATGCCACTCCCGGCAAAGGTCGCGACGAAGTCAGGATCGCTTATGTCCTCAAAATAGAAGATTTGAAAAACGCAATGAAATGCCTGGAGGTAGCTCTTAAGCAATATCCCGGAAGGACCATCTAGGCAACTGCTGTTTCCATTTCCAAACATTTGACTCAAGACCGGCTGTTAATTACAGTCGGTCTTTTTTAAAACCCTGCAGCCATCGATTTCTTTTTGTTAAATTTGTAAAAACCAACCAAAATGAAAACAATAAAGATTACCACCGCTCAATTCGAAAACCGTTCAGGAGACAAAGGCTACAACCTTGCTGCCATTGAGAGGATTGCAGCCGAAGCTGCTGCAGAAGGTTCTGATATTGTGGCTTTCCATGAGTGTTCGGTTACCGGCTACACATTTGCAAAAGACCTTGATAAAAAGGATTTGTTAAAGATTGCTGAGTTCATACCCGGAGGTGAAAGCATAGAAAACCTTACCGAAATTGCAACAGAGTACAACATTGCAATATTGGCAGGTCTTTTTGAAAAGGACAAGGAAAACAACATTTACAAGGCCCACGTATGTGTGACATCCGATGGCCTTGTTGCCAAACACCGTAAACTGCACCCTTTTATCAACAACAACATTATTCCAGGCAACAGCTACACCGTTTTTGACCTTAATGGGTGGAGGTGTGGTATTCTGATCTGCTATGATAACAACATAATAGAGAATGTCAGGGCCACCAAGCTCCTTGGGGCTGATATCATTTTTATGCCCCACGTTACAATGTGTACCCCTTCGGACAGGCCCGGGGCTGGTTTTGCAGACCCAAAATTGTGGAGTAACCGGGAAAACGATCCAACCTCTTTAAGACAGGAGTTTGACGGGCCAAAAGGGAGGGAATGGCTTATGAAGTGGCTACCCTCAAGGGCTTACGACAACAGTATCTATGCAGTTTTCTCCAACCCGATAGGAATGGACCACGACCAGCTGAAAAACGGATGTTCAATGATCCTGGACCCTTTTGGGGACATAATTGCCGAGTGCAGGAACCTTGGTGACGACTATGTTACTGCCACGATTACCCCGGACAAACTGACAAGGGCAGGTGGTTACCGCTACACCATGGCTCGCCGACCTGGTTTGTACGGTCAAATCATCTCTGCCGGTCACAATCCTGTCCAAAAGGTTGCATGGATGTCTCACCACGACGGTAAAGACCAGAAAGGGTAACGTTCCCGGTAGCTGCTACAACCTCATCAAGCGCTTGTTGACAAGCCAGCTTATCTTCGAAAACAAAATCTGCAAAAAACTTGTATTCCCACTCTTTACCCGGGAGTGGAAGGGATTGGATCATTGTCATGTTGAGGTTGTGTTTCGAAAATATGCTCAACACTTTGCACAACATACCAGGCTCATGCCTGAGGGTAAACGATAAAGATGCTTTGTTGTTTTGACCCTTTTTGGAAATTGCGTGTTTTGTGTTGCCGGCTCTCTTTTCAATTACCAGAAACCTTGTAAAATTCCGCGGGTTGCTCTCTATCCCCTCCTGGATTATCTCAAGACCATAGAGTTTTGCTGCCAGCTCTCCCGCAACTGCCGCAACACCGACAAGCTGGTTATCACGAATAGCTTTGGCAGAAAGTGCTGTATCTTCGCTTTCGGCAATCGAGACACCTTTGCTTCTGAGTCTGCTCAAAAAAAGATGGCACTGCCTTAAGGCAATAGGATGTGACCTCACCTCCTTGACATCGTGAAGTGTGGTGCCCGGGAGGGCCATCAGGTTCTGTACAATCCTCAGATAATGCTCTCCGACTATCTGCATAGAGTACTCATTGAGCAGGAAGAAATTGTGTGATAGTATGCCGGCTACCGAATTTTCGGCGGCAACAACTCCGTAATCACACCCTCCATTGTCCAACAAAGCAAAAAGATCTTCGAAGGTCATACATGGAACGATATCTATTTTTTTATCCTTGAAATACTCCCTTGCAGCAGTATCATGGAAAGCTCCGGCAACTCCTTGTATCGCAACTTTGATAATATTTTTCACAATTTTGTGGGTTAAATGAAAAAAGGGCCCCATAAAGGAGCCCAAAGTTAAGATTTAGTCTGAATACTTGACGCCCCTACTCGGTGTAATATCTATAAAACAATGCAATTGACTCAATTCCATTGAAAAACTGGCTCAACAGGTAACTCTCGTTGGGAGAGTGTATAACATCCCTCTCCAGGCCAAATCCCATCAAAAGAGGATTGGCATTGAGTATCTGCTGGAGATCGGCTAGTACAGGGATGCTGCCACCTCCACGGCTGGGGACAGGATCTATTCCGTACACCTCTCCTATGGCCCTTGCTGCCGATTTATAAACATTTGAAGATATGGGACATAAGAAACCCTGGCCACCATGGTGAGGTGTAACCTTTACTTTGACTCCTTTAGGTGCCAACGACAAGAAGTGCTCTTCGAAAAGTTTTGCAATTTTCTTGTTGTCCTGGTTTGGCACTATCCTCATAGAAATCTTGGCAAATGCTTTGGAAGGGAGAACCGTTTTTGCACCTTCGCCGGTATAACCTCCCCAAATCCCGTTCACATCGAGGCATGGACGTATTCCGGTCCTCTCCATGGTTGTGTAGCCCTCTTCTCCGGTAACTGAATCGACATCCAGGAATTTTTTGAATTCATCTTCGTCAAAAGGAGCCCTGCCTAGCATCTCCCGTTCTTCTTTGGTCAGTTCCACCACATCGTCGTAAAATCCTTTTATGGTAATCCTTCCTTTATCGTCTATGAGTTTATCAATCATTCCTGCAAGGACATTAATCGGGTTAGCTATAGCACCACCGTAATGACCAGAGTGAAGGTCTTTATTTGGTCCTGTCACCTCAACCTCCATATATGACAGACCTCTCATCCCTACATTAATTGATGGGATCTTTTCATCTATCATTGTGGTATCCGACACAAGGATATCATCGCAGGAAAGCATATCCTTGTTTGCAATAGCCCATTCGGGAAGGCTTGGCGAACCAATCTCCTCTTCTCCGTCTATTATGAACTTGACATTGCAATTCAGCTGGCCTGTCCTGACCAGGTACTCAAATGCCTTTATATGCATAAAACCTTGGCCTTTGTCGTCATTGGCCCCTCGGGCATAAATCGCACCATCCCTGATCTGAGGTTCGAAAGGTGGTGTTGTCCACAGGTTGAGCGGGTCTGCCGGCTGGACATCGTAGTGGGCATAAACCAAGATTGTAGGTTTGTTCTTGTCGATGATTTTTTCGGCAAAAACAACAGGGTGTCCTTTGGTAGGGTAAACCTCTGCCCTGTCACAGCCAGCTGCCAAGAGAACCTCTGCATACTTTGCTGCAGCCTTCTCCATATCGGGTTTGTGTTGTGCCATGGAGCTAATCGAAGGAATCCTGAGCAGCTCGAATAATTCATTGAGGAAACGATCTTTGTTTTCCTGGATATAATTCTTAATCATACTAATATGTGTTTTTTATAATGTAAATCTGACTGTGAGTCCAAAATTGTCCGGTTTGAAACCGGCATTTGTAATGATCTGTACTTTTGGGTTCCAGTCAAATGCAAGCACTACAGGTACGTTATGGAATTTGTATTCTATCCCTACCATTCCGTCTATAGCCATCAGAAAGCCGCTGTTGTCGCCAACGTATATACCGGCAGATGCTCCAGGTCCGGCGTACCAAGACAACCCGTCAACATCAATATTGAAATGGAATTGGTAGATCCCTGTCACTTTTAGTTTCATCTGGTCCTTTTCCAAAATATCCAGGTCCAGTATTCCCTCTATTGCCCTGTCCGGATTCATGAATTGTTTGTAACTGGCACCAATGCTTGAGCCAATCCTCAGACCAATCGCCTTTGTGTAGTCCTGTGCAAACAATCCCCCTGCAAACAGGGAAATTAAAAATACAAGAAATGTCTTTTTCATAAAATAATCTATTTAAATTACTAATTTTAAATGCTTTTAGAAATAATTAACATCGTGCTCCTCCAACTTTGAAAGCAGGTTGTTGGCAAGCCTGCTGGCTCCTATCCTAAATAGCATACTATTTAACCACTGATCACCCAAAATTGTTTGGACTATTGAATAATAAAGTACTGCATCTTCGGGGGAGACTATGCCTCCGGCTGGTTTAAAACCAACTTTCTTCCCGCTTTTTTTGTGGAAATCGGCAATGGCAGTACACATGGCAATGGCAGCTTCGGGTGTTGCTGCCGGTTCAGTTTTGCCGGTAGAGGTCTTGATAAAATCGGCACCATGTTCCATAGCCAACATAGAGGCGTTGTAGATCATTTGCTCATCACCGATTGAACCGCTTTCCAGGATGACCTTTAGGTGTGAATCGCCTATTGCCCCTTTTATCCGGGCTATCTCTTTCCCTGCTCCGTCCAGGTCGCCCTCTAGGAATTTACCAAGCGACAAGACAATATCCACTTCGTCAGCGCCTTGGGCGGCGGCCATTTCGCATTCGGCCACTTTGATGGATGTAAAGCTCTGAGAACTTGGGAACACCCCCGCAACTACAGCGATTTTCACCTCTGTATCCTTCAAATGCTCTTTTACTACCGAAGCAAAGTTCGGAAAGACACAAATTGCAGCCACTTGAGGCCTTCCGGGGAATTCGGCTTTAAAACGATTGACCTTGTTTGTCATCTTGACTATTTTCGAAATAGTGTCGGTGGTGTTTAGTGAAGTGAGGTCTATCATTGAGAGGGCTTTTGCATATACACCTGCATTCATGTTGCTCTTTGCAACATTGGTGGCAACCCTTAGGTTATCTTTAATATTAATCTTTGTCATTATTGTTGTATTTCTTTTTTTACTCCAAGATTTTCCATTGTATCTATCCATATTGTAACAGGTCCGTCGTTCAACAGGGAGACCTTCATGTCTGCACCAAAAACCCCGGCAGGTACTCTTCTTCCCAATGAGAATTCTAGTGATTGGTGGAACTGGTTGTAAAGGGGAATTGCAACAGACGGAGGTGCCGCTTTGATATAAGAAGGTCGGTTTCCTTTTTTTGTGGAGGCATGAAGTGTGAACTGGCTAACTAAAAGCAACTCCCCTCCCGTTTCCAGCAACGACTTGTTCATCACCCCGTTTTCGTCGTCAAAAATCCGGAGGTTCAATATCTTTTTGACAGCATAATCCAAATGTTGCCGGGAATCGGCCTCCTCAAAGCCGGCCAACACAAGCAACCCAACTCCTATCGAACCGGTCAGCACCCCGTCCGAGACCACGGAAGCTTCCTTTACCCGTTGAATCAACACTCTCATCTCTTTCTATTTATCCACTTACCGAAACCTTGTATCCCTGCGCCCTTAAAGGTGCGGCAATCTCTTCCATTTGGGATACGGAAACCTTTTGCAAGCTCTTGAGAGGAGTCTCCCTGTCAATTGTGTATATCATGATTTCCCTCGGATAGATACGTCCCACAAGCTTGTACCAGGCCTCAACCTCCTCCGTGGTAGTGTTGTCAATTATTCCATCCGGAGATTCTCCACGGAGGAACATTGTCTGCAAAACAAATTTACCTTTGAAAGGGGCAAGCATAGCAACCATGTTTTCTACAGAATAGTTGAACATTGGCCTGTCGATTGCGTACACTGTACCGTCAAGCGCCGAATCAATTTTGATGATTGCATTGTCTACTTTAAGCAGAGCCTCAGCAACATCCTTTACACCAATCCTGGATCCGTTGGTCAACACAGAGACCTTGGCTTGCGGCGCAAATTTTTCCCTTAACTCTAGTGTTTTAACGATTATTTTGGAAAACTCCGGGTGCAGCGTAGGCTCTCCGTTTCCCGAAAAAGTAATTGTATCAATATTTCCAATACTTGGATCATGGTTTTTAAATTTGGCTTCCATGGCATTTGCAACCTCCTCCCGGGTCGGCAAGCAGAGATCCCCTTTTCCATCTTTATTGAAACCGCATTCACAGTAAATACAGTCGAAGTTGCACCATTTTCCGTGCAGAGGCAGTAAATTTACTCCCAGAGAAACACCCAGCCGCCGGCTTTTGATGGGTCCAAATACAATTTCGTTGAATAAAATAGTCATTTCCTTGAATAATTTGGTTAAACCAGCCTCACCGTCTTGCTTTTGGTTGTAAGCTGCATTTTTTTCCAGTCAATATCGCTTATAAGTACAATCCCCGGTTTTTTCCCGGGTTCTATGGATCCCAGGTTGCTCTCCTTGCCCAGGAATCTTGCTCCGTTGATAGTAGCCCATTCGATTATCTGTTCGAGAGGTATCGAGGGATAGTAGTCGTGGAGGCATTTGATCTCTGCAGCCATTGAAAGCAGATCGTTGGACGAAAGGGAATCTGTACCCAATGTTATCACAGCTCCCTCTTCCATCATCATGGCCAATGGAGGCAGTGACTTATGAATAAACAAGTTGGAAAGAGGGCAAATTGCCCAGTACAAATTTTTGACAAGATTGATTGCCTCCTTCACACTCTCCCTGGTGGCAGAAGTATTGTGAACAAGTAAAATTCTTTGATCCCCTACCTGTCCGGCATTTTTGAGCCTTTCCAGAAAGTAGAACAGTGAAGGCTTCCCGGTTATGGGCGGAGTGCTCAATGAGCGGCTGCGATACTCCTCTGCAAGAGGCCCTTGTCCTGAGATCAAAAGCTCCTCCTCCTCCCAACTCTCCTGATTGTGGTATGAGAGCCATCCTGCACTCAGGGCATGCGCCGAAACCTCTTCCAGCAACTTGGGGCTCATTGTATAACAAGAGTGCGGGGTAGGAGCAGCATCAATCCCTGCAATGGTTGCTTTGGCATTGAGTTCAACCACTCCTTCCACAATGGAGCTGGCAGAGTCTGGTTCGGTTCCAAACACCTCAAGGAAAGTCCTTGTATACATTTTGGAATTAGCCTTGGCAATAAAGCTCTCTTCACAATTACTGATATCGGCCATTGCAGAAACACCCGATTCGTAAAGCTGGTCCATCTGCTGTGACAATGCATGGATCCTCTCCTCTTTTGGGGAGCTCTCCCTGAGACTGTTTATCTGCCTGATGAAGCCAGCCATACCCGACCCTTTGCAGAACCTGCCCTTTAGATGGGAAAGTTCTATGTGGCAATGGGAGTTTACAAACCCGGGGACCAACAATCCGTCGTAAAACTCAGTACTCTCCTCCTCGTGCTCCATTTGCCTTACCTCGAGGACAGTTCCGTCATCGTCTAGTACTACCAGCCCTTTTTTCAAAGGTTTCCCGCAATTTGAGGGTATTATGCAGTGTGCGGCGATCTTTCTCATCCTTAAATGTAATATATTGTGTTCTTATGCTATCCTTTTGGAAATTGTTTTGCCACCACTTTACCATTTGGGGTGTTTCGTAGATATGCATCAGTGAATCGTTGTAAATGACCTTTAAAACAGGATGGGTATTGGGGGAGACTATCCACCGGAAGGCCCTTTCCCGGCCCAGGGTATGCTTAATTGTCGTTGAATCCGAAAGAATTTCCAAAAAACGTGCTTTGTGCAGCTCCTCCCTGCTTTTGGTCTCTATTGCCGACTTGACAACAGCCTGTTCTTCCTGGACAATAGCCAAGGCCTCCTGGTAAAACTGCTTGAGTTTGGATGGCCTCCACAAATGGTGTTCAATTGTATTTATCAGCTGCTCCGAAGTGTAGCCGTAGTTATTGAGGACACTTTCGTATATCCTGGTAGTGTCGGATTTGAGGGTCAGCATATAATCCGAACTCATGTACCTGTCGGTTTTATATATCTCGGCAATGATGCGCGGCATATCATTGTCGGGAATCAGCCCCCGGGAACAGGATACAATCAGTAAAGAGAGCAGTAAAAAAGCGACTCTAAAATAGTTCATACTTAACATATCGTTCCTGCAAAGTTAATTTTTTATTGTTATTTTTGCCCAAAAATAGATATGAGAGTTCTAATAATCGGAGGGGGCGGAAGGGAAAATGCCATTGCATGGAAAGTTTCACAGAGTAATTTGCTTACCTCCCTTTTTTGTGCTCCAGGCAATCCCGGCACATCTGGAATCGCTCGCAACCTAGAGATAGATTTGAAGGATTTCAACTCCATAAAAGAGGCAGTAACCACCCATAACATAGGTATGGTGATTGTTGGGCCCGAAGAGCAGTTGGTTGACGGTCTCCGGGATTTCTTCGAAAATGACTCTCAGTTGAAACATGTTATGTTTGTTGGTCCAGGAAAGGAAGGTGCACAACTGGAAGGCAGCAAGGATTTTGCCAAAGAGTTCATGAAAAGGCACAGTATACCTACAGCTGCCTACAAAACATTTACTGCAAACGAAATGGATCACGCCAGGAATTTTTTGGCAACCCTCTCACCCCCTTTTGTTTTGAAGGCAGACGGTCTTGCGGCCGGGAAAGGGGTGATAATCCCAGACAACATTGATGATGCCCGGATTGCTGTTGACCAGATTCTTGGAGGCAAATTCGGGAGTGCCGGCAACAAGGTAGTAATCGAAGAATTCCTGCACGGCATAGAGTTATCTGTTTTTGTGCTCACAAACGGAAAAGAGTACATGATCCTGCCAGAAGCCAAGGACTACAAAAGAATTTGGGATGGGGACAAAGGTCCCAACACCGGAGGAATGGGAGCTGTATCCCCGGTACCGTTTGCCGGCAAAGAATTCCTGGATAAGGTAGAAAAACGGATAGTGAAACCGACCCTTGAAGGGCTGAGCAAAGATGGCATCAGCTACAAAGGTTTTATCTTTATCGGTCTGATGAATTGCGGAGGCGACCCCTATGTTATCGAGTACAATGTGAGGATGGGCGATCCCGAGACAGAGGCAGTCATGCCTCGTATAAAAAGTGATCTGCTGTCACATTTGATAGCCATGGAAAACGGGGTTCTCTCCAATGAAATACTGGAGATAGATTCACAAACAGCAGTAACTTTGGTCATGGTTTCGGACGGATATCCCGGAGATTACAAAAAAGGAATCCCTGTGGACCTTTCAAAACTTACAGGAGACACACTCCTTTTCCACTCAGGGACAAAGGAAAAGGATGGCAAACTTGTAACATCCGGAGGGAGGGTTTTGGCCTTGACTCATGTTGGCACCTGTATCAGCGAATGCCGGGAAAAACTTTACAAGACAGCTGCCAGCATTGGATTCGACGGTTGCTCCTACCGCAAAGACTTGGGATTGGATTTGAATTGACTTTGGACTTATGGCAACCGGTGACTATCAATATAAATTTGTCTGTTCCCCCCTTTTCTTAGGGCTCTATATGTTATCGCTTTTAGTCACTTCGCTGTACCTGAGCGGCTCGGCATACTCCCCGCCTCAGCAGATCTGGATACCACTTTTAAGTGGTTTCACCGATCCATCATTCTATTCAGCCTCTACATCTGTACTGCTCACTCTTGCCATAACCGGCGTCTCTGCGACAATTGTGTTCATGATCAACAGCAATTACCTTGGAAACGAAAAGAAGTCAATCACACTTATACTACTGTACCTTATCATTGTGATGACAGTCCCCGGAACAATATTCCTTCGTGGAAGTACCCTTGCTGCCCCTTTTTTCTTAATGGCCGTATACAATGCAATCAAAACCAGCGAGAGCGAAAAAAGCATTTTCAACGCAGGGTTCCTCACCGCTGCGGCATCCCTGTTTGACCCACATATATTGGCTACCCTTCCCTTCATTTTCTATTTCACTTTGGTAAGCAGTTCTTTTTCTTTTCGCAGTATTGCATTGTTCATGACTTCGGTATTCCTCCCTTTTCTGTTTCTTTTCGCTCTGAGGTACATAGTCTTTGACGACGCACTACTTTTTGCCGAACTATTCAAAGACCATTTGTTGTCGGCATCATCCCCGACAATCAAGATAGAGAGTGTTGCAGACCTTTTCCTGGTCCTCTTTTCGTTTTATCTTGCGTACAGGGCTGTCTCAAACCTGCTTGGAAGGCTTAGCACATTTAAAATAACCAACGCCTTAACTATCACCAGATTCACGGTTGTACTGGTGGTTTTTCTGGTACTTGCAACAATCAATCCCGATTTACAGGACGGATTCATGTATTTGCTGGCCATACCATCGGCCTTCATACTAAATGAATATCTAAGCAATTCCCGGGACGACAAAATAAAAAGAGTAGAATTATTAATCCTACTCATTTTGATTTCTGTTTCCAGAGTATCTGAATTCCTTTAGGGAATATCTATTTTTCAGGCTCTGGTGCAAGGGTACCTGTAAACTTATCTATCATCTTTTTGGCGTACGGGAGCTTGATTGCCATGCTTTTTTTATTTTGGGATGGGATGTTGTACATGGCATCAACCATGATAGCTTCACAAATTGACCTCAACCCCCTGGCTCCTAGCCTGAACTCAACTGCTGTCTCTACAATGTATTCCAGCACATCATCTTCGAAGGTAAGCTTAACTCCGTCCAGGTCGAATAGCTTGACATATTGCTTTACAAGTGCATTCTTGGGTTTAGTGAGGATATCCCTGAGTGCAGTCCTGTCAAGTGGTTCCAGGTAGGTCAGTACAGGTAACCTCCCGATGATCTCCGGAATCAGCCCATACGACCTGAGGTCCTGTGGTGCAATGTATTTTAGCATGTTCTGTCTGTCCACCTTATCTTTGATAACCGAAGTACCGTAACCAACGACCTGGGTGTTGAGCCTTTGGGATATCTTCCTGTCTATACCCTCGAAGGCTCCTCCGCAAATAAAGAGGATGTTCTTGGTATTAACAGGTATCAGCCTTTGTTCGGGATGCTTCCTGCCTCCTTGGGGTGGTACGTTCACCACACTACCTTCCAACAATTTAAGCATAGCCTGCTGTACACCTTCTCCGGAAACGTCCCTGGTAATGGATGGGTTGTCGCTTTTACGGGAAATCTTGTCAATCTCGTCTATGAACACAATTCCCCTTTGGGCCCGTTCCACGTCGTAATCGGCCTCTTGCAACAGCCTTGTAAGGATTGTTTCGACATCTTCGCCCACATATCCTGCCTCGGTGAGTACTGTGGCATCGACAATTGTAAAAGGCACATCAAGCATCCTGGCTATAGTCCTGGCAAGTAAAGTCTTACCTGTTCCGGTCGGGCCTACAAGCAAAATATTGGATTTCTCAAGGTCCAGTTCGTCATCACCAGGGTGGTTTATCCTTTTGTAATGATTGTATACAGCCACAGCAAGGTACTTTTTCGCCTGATCCTGACCTATCACGTATTGGTCCAAAAAGCGGGTTATTTCCTGGGGCTTTAACAGCTTGGAGTTTCCCTGGGGGCTCTTAGGTTTGCTCTTGGACATGGCCTCCTTTGAAAAATCGATAGCCTGTTGTGCACATTCATTGCAAATTGCGGCAATGTCCCCGGCGATAAGAACATCTACCTCTTCCCTTCCCCGCCCGCAAAAAGAGCAGAAGTCATTGTATTTGGATGAAGGCATCTATTTCTTTTTTGGGTTAGTCAAAATTTCGTCAATCATACCGTACTCCTTAGCCTCTTGTGCCCTCATCCAGTAATCCCTGTCAGCATCCTTTTCTATCTGCTTCACGTTTTTGCCGGTATGAAAGGAGATGATTTCGTACAACTCTTTTTTGATAGTAACAATCTGTTTGGCTGTGATTTCAATATCACTTGCCTGTCCCTCTGCACCTCCCATCGGCTGGTGAATCATTACCCTTGAATGAGGTAATACCGACCGCTTTCCTTTGGCTCCTGCCGTCAGCAAAACGGCCGACATGGATGCGGCCATTCCTGTGCAAATAGTTGCAACATCCGAAGATACCAGCTGCATTGTGTCATAAATGCCAAGCCCTGCATAAACACTGCCTCCGGGAGAGTTTATGTAAAGCTGGATGTCCGACTTGCTCTCTGTGGAATCCAGGTAGAGCAACTGAGCCTGGATAATGTTAGCTACGTCGTCGTTGATAGGCACCCCCAGGAAAATGATCCTGTCCATCATCAATCTGGAGAATACATCCATGGCTGCAACATTCAGCTGCCTCTCTTCTATGATGGTCGGGTTAATATATGCACCGTAAAGCGAATTTATCCTGTGAAGGGATAGACTGCTAATACCTCTGTGCTTGATTGCATATTTTTCAAAATCGGTAGCCATAAACCTTTTTTTTTGAATTGTTAATTTGTTAGTTCACGAAGCTTCTCAGGGGAGATGCTTTTTTTATCGAGTGTGATAACCGAACGTACATATCCCAGTACAAGGTCCTCCTCTACTTTTTCGTAAATCCTGCGTCCTTCCTTTTCATTAGCCAAAAGTGACTCTGCATATTTGTCAATTTGGTCTTGTGGAGCGTTGTTAAGCCCGTACATCGCAAACTGGTAGTTTGCCACTTTTCTTGCGTGGTCCAGAAGGTCTTCACGGGTCACTGTAAGTTTTTGCTCACGGGTAATGCCCTGGCGTATCAACTGCCAGCGGAAATCCTTCAGGAACAGTCCAAAGTCCTTTTCAATCTCCTCCATTGTAAACTTGCCTTCGTTGGCAGTGAACAACCATCTTTTGAGGAACTCCTCCGGTAATGCTATTGCTGCTTTTTCGATCAGGGAATCCCTGGCATCAAGCATGAACCTGTAATCGCTCTCTTGCTCATACTCACCTTGCATCCTTTCAGTTATCTTAGCATCAAACTCATCTTTGCTATTAACTGATCCTGGACCGAAAACCCTGTCGTAAAACTCCTGGTTCTCCTCGGCATCCTTAAAGCGTTTGACCTCTTGGATTACTACGGTATAGATCGGAGACAATCCTTCCAGCTCCTCTTTCTTAACCTTGAGCATTGCAGCCCTGTCGGTTTCGTTTTCGAAAGTCTTATTGACATCTATTTCGAAGCTGTCACCACTCTTCTTTCCGATGAACTGCTCTTTTGCAGAGGCATCGGTTATAGAGCGTAAAGCAATGTAAGTACCTTCTACCCTGTTCTCTTCCTGGACCAAATCGGCGATAATGAAATCATCCTCCTCTACACTCTCAGTGTTTTCAAGTGTTCCAAACTGCTTCCTTAGGTTGGAGACATATTGCTCCCTCTCTTTTTCAGAAATCTCAACCTCATAATATGGGATTTTGTCTTCAGAAGTGAGGGATAGCTCAAACTTAGGAGCTAGGGCAAGATCAAATGAGACTGAGAATTCTTCGTCTTTTTCCCAGTCAATAGGTTTTTGCTCACTTTCGTTCGGGAGAGGTTCTCCAATGATATTGAGTTTGTTTTCGGTAATATAATTGTTAAGACCGTCAGAAATGACACCATTAACTGCATCCAGCATAGCTGAATGGCCATGCATCTTTTCTATCAGGGAAACAGGAGCCATCCCTTTGCGGAAACCTTTGATATCGGCATCGCGGCGAAACTTTTTGAGAATATCCTTTTTCTTTTCGGCATAATCCTCTTTTCCAATGTTTAAGGTGACTACCAAGGTCAAGTCATCTACATTTTTTTGTGTGATTTTCATAAAATATCTAATTTTGTCAATATCAGCTTAATAAGTAAAAAGCAGATATCCCAAAGGGAATCTGCCTTTTATTGTGCGGGCAAAGGGACTCGAACCCCCACGCCTCTCGGCACCAGATCCTAAGTCTGGCGCGGCTACCAATTACGCCATGCCCGCTTCTTTGAGGATTGCAAAGGTAAGCCTTTTTTTTTGTTGTGCAATACCTGCTCCTCAAAAAAAAATCAACTTTTTACCAGTTTCAGCATGGCCCAGTTCTCTTTTTCTTGTACGCAGAGAAGTTGTAATCCAAACTCCGCTGCCTTTGTGCATATGGTATCCTTGTCTTGGGTATAAAAACCACTCAGCAAAAGCGTACCGGCAGATCTAAGCCCGGCTGAGTATGATTCCATATGTGAAAGAATGATGTTCCTGTTTATGTTGGCCAATATTATATCATATTTATCTGTCTCTATGAAAGTTTCGTCACCAGTAATAACCAAAACTGCATCCCCCACTCCGTTAACCAAGCTGTTCTCAATAGCGGAGGAGGTTGCATCGGGATCGTTATCGATGGCTGTTACCGGATGTGCCGCACCTTTCAAGACTGACAGGATTGCAAGTATGCCTGTTCCACACCCCATATCCATAACCGTTTTCCCGGCCATATCCGTATCCAGGACAGCCTCAATCATAAGTGATGTAGTCTGGTGGTGTCCTGTTCCGAACGCCATCTTGGGATCTATCACGATATTGTATTGGGTTGGTGGTAAATCTTTATGGAAACCAGCCTTGACCGTACACCTGCCGGCAACGGTGATCGGAGGAAAATTCTTTTCCCACTCTTCGTTCCAATTCCTTGACTCCGTTCTGGAGACTTGATAGTTTAGGGCAAAAGGGATTATTGCTTCAAAGGAAGAGACCTTTGAACTCAGCTTGTCAAGATCAAACCGCGAAGATGGCATATAAGCCTTGACATACGGCTCTTCGTAGACAAAACTCTCAAAAGGGAGTTCATCCAAAAAAGCAGCCAATATATCGGCATACTCATCATTGCAAGGTTGCAAACTGAATATTACCTCGTGATAATCCATCAGAAAGACTTGATGATTGCTGCAAAATCCTGGGCAATCAGGGATGCACCACCAATCAAGCCTCCATCAACATTTTCCATGGAAAAGAGCTCTTTTGCATTGGATGGTTTGCAGCTGCCTCCGTATAAAACAGGAGTCTGATCGGCATAGGAGGGGAACTTGTCTGCAATCACTCTCCTTATATAGGCATGCATCTCCTCTGCCTGGTCCGAAGTGGCTGTTTTACCTGTGCCAATTGCCCAGACAGGTTCGTATGCTACCACCACGTTAGCCAGTTCCACTCCTCTAAGCTTGTAGAGTACCTCCTTTATCTGGCTGGCCACAACCTCAAAATGTCGGTTTGACTCACGTTCTTCCAGCTTTTCTCCCACACAAAAGATTGGGTGAAGTCCGGCAGCGAGTACCAAATTGATCTTTTTGAGCAAAATTTCGTTAGTTTCACCATAATATTCCCTTCTTTCGGAGTGGCCAAGAATCACATACTTGCAGGACAGCTCCTTGAGCATGTTTACAGAGACCTCTCCGGTATAGGCTCCTGACTCTGTGCTGGCGCAGTTTTGGGCGGCAAGGATTACACGGCTTTTCTCCTCTTTAAGTATCCTGCCTACGCTCTCGAGATGTGTAAAAGGGGGTGATATGATAATCTCTGCAGGTGTCTCCATTTCCCTGGCCAAAAAACATATCTGTTTTGCCAAAAGTGCCCCCTCGGCAACAGTAGTGTTCATTTTCCAATTTCCGGCAACTATTTTCTTTCTCATATTATTTGATAGTTAAGTTATTTCACTGTGAACCGCAAAATTACAAAAATAAAATCAAAGCGTTTTATCTTTTTTTCCACTATCTTAGCAGCCAAAAAGATAACCAAAGCATTGAACAATAAAGGCAAATATATAACCAGTTATACAGTAATAGCAATTTCACTTGTTATATTTATAACCCTTAACCTGTTACTTGGTTCAGTGTTGCTGCCGGCAAAAGAGATCATAGCTGCCCTTACGGGAGGCGATGCCCCCTTACCTGTTCAAAACATAATGTTTTCCCACAGAATACCAAAGGCAATCACTGCGCTGTTGGCAGGAGCTGCGTTATCGGTCTGTGGATTGCAGATGCAGACCTTATTCCGTAATCCTCTTGCAGATCCGTACATACTTGGGATAAGTTCGGGGGCAGGACTCGGCGTAGCTCTGTTTGTAATGGGTTTTTCGGCGTTTGGGATTTCCCTCTCCTCCTCTTTTGCTGCAAACATGGGAATTGTCTTTGCTGCATGGCTGGGGGCATTTGGAGTGACCCTCCTTATCCTGCTGGTCTCATCCAGGCTCAAGGACAACATCTCGTTGCTCATATTCGGTATAATGATTGCGAGTGTCACTGGTGCAATAATTTCACTGATCCAGTATTTCTCTTCCTCTGCCGACCTCAAAATATTTGTACTCTGGACAATGGGTAGCTTTTCCGGAATTTCAAAAGAGGGAATATGGATCATGTTCATGATTGTACTTGCCGGGAGTGCACTATCGGTATACAATATAAAAGACCTCAACGCCCTTTTGTTGGGAGAGGCCTATGCAAAAAGCTTAGGGGTGAACCTGGATTACACCCGTAAAAGGATACTCATAGCTACCACACTGTTGGCTGGCAGTGTCACAGCATTCTGCGGCCCCATTGGATTCATAGGTATAGCTGTGCCCCATATTGCAAGGATGATCTTCCGTAACGCCGACCATAAAGTACTGTTACCAGCCACTGCCCTATTAGGTGCATCGCTTATGATAATTGCAGATACCATTTCCCAGATGCCGGGACAACCTGAAGTTCTACCGATAAATACCGTCAGTGCTTTGCTTGGAGTACCGGTAATCCTGGTCATAATCCTAAAGAGTAAATTCTTGTAACCATGGCAGAGCAACTTATACGAGAGGGGGAAATCCTAAGACTGGAGCAGTTGTCACTTGGATACAACAAAACCATCTACAGCAACATCAACGCTGGTGCTTTGGTTTCCGAAATGATAGGGGTGGTAGGGGCAAACGGAACCGGTAAAAGCACACTGCTCCGTTCAATATCGGGAATATTACCTTACCGCTCGGGTAAAATTGAACTTTTTGGAAAAAGGATAGAGAAGTACAAAGGGAGCACACTTGCCTCAGTCATATCCTTTGTCCCATCACAAAGCCCCAGGGCCAGGAATTTCTCATTGGAGGATATGCTGGCAACAAGTTGTTACAGTAGGACCAACTGGATAGGCAATATAACCCGCAAAGACCAACTGGTTATCCAGGAGTCAATTGCCAAGGTTGGGCTGGAAGGATATGAAAAAAGAGATATATCCACACTGAGTGACGGGGAGTTCCAGCGGGCTGCCATTGCCAGGAGTCTGGCACAAGACAGCCGGATTATTTTGCTTGACGAACCTACTGCATTTTTGGACATTGCCAATAAAATAGTGATCACAAAACTATTGCGGAACATTTGCAACAACGAGCACAAAGCTATCATTTTCTCAACCCATGACCTGCAGCAAGCCGTGAAGATGTGTGACAGGATATGGATAATGGGGCACGATCGGTTTTTTGACGGCACACCGGATGAACTCATGGAAAAAGGAGCCTTTGAACACATGTTCAAAGACTCCTCACTAAAATTCGACAAAAGTCTATTTACCTTCGTTTAGCATCCTGCCAATTGCCTTCGAGAGTCTTTTTACCCCCTCTTCGGTCTTCTCTTCGTCCATAAATGAGAAATTGATTCTCATAGTGTTTTTACCGGTACCATCACAATGGAAAGCCTCTCCAATAACAAAGGCAACATCTTCCTTGATGGCAACATTGAACAGTTCGGTAGCGTCATAACCCTCGGGAAGGGTGACAAACAAGAACAAACCACCTTCGGGCCTTGTCCAGCTGACACCTTCGGGCATATATTTTTCGAAACAAGAGAGCATATGATCCCTTTTCTTCTTGTACAAATCAATTGTCTTTCCCAGATTCTTTTCGAAAAGTCCCTTTTCAAAATAGCGGGCTGCAACCGCTTGGTCAAACACAGGTGTGCAAAGATCGGCAGATTGCTTGGCCACCACAAGGCGGTCGATGATCACTTCCGGGGCAATGATCCATCCGATACGGAATCCCGGAAGTACTGTTTTGGACAATGTCCCGAAAAGCATAACCCTTTCGTTGTTCATGGAGTATAGCAGCGGTTGTGGATCACCCTCAAAACGGATTTCACGGTAAGGACTGTCTTCGATTATCAGCAAATCGTACTTTTCGGCAACTTCCAGCACCATCCTCCTCTGCTCCATGTTCATGGTAACTCCCGAAGGGTTCTGGAAATCGGGTATGGTGTATATGAACTTGGGTCTGCGGCCACTTTCAATCAGGGCGGTCACAACAGCTTCCAGCTCCTCATCCTTCCTGACTCCTATAGGTTTTGCCTGGTAACTCCAAAAAGCCTGAAGTGCACCTAAATAAGATGGCAAACCACATACGATTGTATCGCCCGGACTGATGAATATCCTGGATGTGAGATCGATAGCTTGCTGAGAAGAGGTTGTGATCAGGATGTTGTTTTTTGTAATATCCAAACCTTGGGCCCTGTACCTCTGGGCAAGGATTTCACGAAGCTTTGCGTTACCTTCGGTCGGTCCATATTGAAGGGCAGAAGTACTCTCTACCTCAAGGACTTCCTGCATGATCAGCTTGAGATCTTCTACAGGAAAAGTTCCGGGATTGGGGAATCCTCCCGCAAATGAAATTACTTCGGGTCTGTTGGCAACGCTTAAAAGATCGCGGATAGCAGATCTCCTCATGCTTTTTGCGTTGTCCGACAAAATGTTTTGAATGTTAATAGCCATGTCCAAGTTTTTATTTTCAACAAAATTACTAATTTGTTATATAAATTCAAACTTTTATTAATTTTATTAATGAATTTAAAACCATCTTCTAAATATATTCTGTTTTTGATAGATTTTATTATCAAGATTGTAATACAGTAAAAATTCAATCTCTGCAAAATATTTAATACTTTTGTACAAAAAATATGTCAATAATAAGAGTAACAAAAGAATTCCGGTTTGAGGGGGCACACGCCCTGACCGATTATGACGGGAAATGTCGTTTCATACACGGCCACTCCTACCGGATGTTTGTCACCCTCAGGGGAAAACCTGTAGAAAAGCAGGGCGACCCTAAATCGGGAATGGTGATTGACTTTTCCCAACTGAAGGATATTGTCAACCAACATATAACTGATATTTACGACCATGCTTTGCTACTAAGGGAAGATGCCGTTTTGGCCGACGAAATTGCATCTGCATATTGCAATGTATTCAAGACTCCTTTCCAGCCCACCTGCGAAAACCTGGCAATACATTTTGCCGGGATCCTTCAACGAGAGTTGCCGGGCCATCTGGAGCTATACAGCATCAAGCTTTACGAAACAGCCACCTCCTACGTGGAGTGGGTTGCACAAGACAACATGCAAAAATGAAAAAACTCATCTTGATAGACGGACACGCATTGATATTCAAAATGTACTATGCGTTTCTCAGACGTCCCATGGTCAACTCAAAAGGGGCAGACACATCCATCCTTTTCGGATTTACCAAAACAATTCTGGAGCTCATCCTAAAAGAGAAACCAACTCATTTTGCTGTAGCCTTTGACCCACCGGCCAAAACCTTCCGCCACGAAATATTTCCCGATTACAAAGCCAACAGGAGCGAAACTCCTGAGCTGATCAAGGCGTCACTGGAGCCACTATGCGCACTGATGGAGGCAATCTCGGTACCTGTACTGATGAAGGAGGGATTCGAGGCAGATGATGTGATAGGGACTTTTGCAAAAAAAGCAGAAAAAGAGGGCCATCTGGTTTATATGGTAACTCCCGATAAAGACTACGGACAGTTGGTTTCCGATAAAATTTTCCAGTACAAACCGGGAAAAGGCGGGAGCCAGGACGAACTTTTGGGAAAGGAGCAGATTTGTTCAATGTACGGGATCGAAGAACCTGTCAGTGTAATAGATATTCTCTCTATCTGGGGGGATGCATCTGACAACATACCAGGAGTAAAAGGAGTCGGCGAAATTGGAGCAAAAAAACTGATATCCAAGTATAAAACCTTGGAAAACATATACAAAAACCTGGAAGAGTTGCCCGACAGGCAGAGAGAGTCGTTCATCGAAGCAAAACCTTACATATCCCTTTCAAAAAAACTTGTTACAATAGAGACCAACGTTGATCTGGAATGGAATGAAAAGGATCTGGAATTGAGCACACCCCATTTCACAAAAATAAAAGAGCTTTTCGCCGAACACGAATTCTCCTCCCTCTCCAGGATGTTACCACAACTGGAAAAACTGTTTGACGCAAAACCCGGGGATGATCACTCATTTTCCAATGATAGTAATGCGAGATCAAACCAGGAGGTCGCCCCTTGGGAGCTGTCCGATGCAATTTCGGTTGCCAAAATTGCGAAACAAGAGGGCTATATCTCCTTCGCTTTGTCGGGGGAGGTGTTGCTTGCAGGTTCGGGATCGGTTGCAACAATACTTGATGACAAAGCATTCGGGCTGCTAGGTGAGTTGATCAGCGACCCGGCAATAATCAAAACCGGCTACGACCTCAAGTCAATGGTCTTTGCATCGAGGGAGGCCCGGGTATGCCCGGCAGGTTACCTGGCCGACATAGAGTTGATGCATTATGTGATTACCCCCGAAAGGTCCCACAAACTAGATACCCTCTCCAAAAGCTACCTTGACATCTCTGTCGCCACCGAGAATTCTCCGGCCGACCTTTTTTCGGAACTGCCTCCGGAACTTCCGTATGCCAGGGCCCTTGGAGAGCTCCCTCTGCTATACCCGCTAAGCCGGGAACTTTCCGGAGAACTTGAAAAGGAAAAGATGGCAGATCTTTACAACAAGATAGAGATGCCACTGATAGTGGTTCTGTCCGACATGGAACGGGAAGGTGTCAAAATCGATACCGGATTGCTCGCTGAGTACAGCAAGGAGCTGACAAGTGAACTTGCGGGAATTGAGTCAAATGTAAGGGAAATGGCCGGAGAACCAACTCTAAATATCTCCTCTCCAAAGCAACTGGGTGTGGTATTGTACGAAAAGCTCCAGCTTGTCAAAAATGCCAAACGCACATCAAAGAGAAACTACTCAACAGACGAAGAGACCCTCTCTTCCATACTGGATACCCATCCCATAATTCCTCTGATCCTTGAGTACAGGAACATAAAAAAACTTCTCTCTACATACATAGACCCCCTCCCCTATCTGATATCTCCGGTTACAGGCAAAATACACACCACATACAACCAGGCACTTACCTCAACCGGTAGATTGAGTTCCGTAAAACCTAACCTTCAAAACATTCCGATCAGGACCGAAAGGGGCAGGGAAATTCGCAAGGCTTTCATCCCCTCCAACCCCGGAGGAGTTATAATGTCTGCAGACTACTCCCAGATAGAGCTTCGTTTAATGGCCCATATGAGCCAGGACCCCCATTTTATTGAGGCCTTCCGTGCAGGTAAGGACATCCATGCAGCAACCGCCTCAAAAATATTCGGGATTCCCGAGGAGGATTTGAGCAGGGAGCAGAGGAACCGTGCAAAAGTAGCCAATTTTGGAATCATTTACGGAATCTCTGCCTTTGGTCTTTCCCAAAGACTGGCAATTCCCAGGGGTGAATCTAAAAAACTTATTGAAGACTATTTTGCCAACTACCCTCAAGTGGAGGATTATATGAACCAAATGATTTCCAAGGCTAAGGAGGTTGGTTATGTTACCACGCTATACGGAAGGAAAAGATATCTGCCCGACATTACCTCCCGCAATCCTGTTGTAAGGGGTTTGGCCGAAAGGAACGCAATCAATGCTCCTATCCAGGGGAGTGCTGCCGATATCATAAAGGTAGCAATGATCAATGTTGCAAAACGCCTCCAAAAGGAGAATCTGAAAAGCAGGATGATACTTCAGGTCCACGACGAACTCGTCTTTGATGCTTTTGAAGAGGAAGTGGAGAAGCTCATGATTCTTGTCAGACAAGAGATGGAGAGTGTGATTGAACTTAGTGTCCCTCTGACTGTTGAATGTAACTGGGGTGCTAACTGGCTGGAAGCGCACTGACCTGAAAGAGGGAAAACATGACAGAAAACGATTACAACGAAACCTTGATTATCGAGTTGGCTTCCCAAGGAGACAGGGAAGCATGCAACATTCTTGTAGAGAGGTATAATGATTCTCTTTTGGGATATATTTCCAAGATAATTCCCAACACCGAGGATGCAAGGGATATTTGCCAGGAGAGTTTTCAGAAGTGTTTCCGTAACCTCTCTCAATACAACAACCGATATGCCTTTTCTACCTGGCTATACACAATTGCTCAAAACAGCGCATTGGACTTTTTGCGAAAAAGGAGGATTCCGCCTGCCTCATCGATTAACGAAGAAAGCCATGGTAACCAGCCAATAAACAGCATGGTACCTAGTCCCGAGGAGGACATGATCAACGACCAGGCTATAGAGAGGCTCATCAGGGCAATACAAAAAATGCCCGACATATACAGGAGGGTTGCCGAGTTGAGATTCATACACGACTATCCGCTGGACGAAATTGCAAAAGAGCTCAGCCTGCCGCTCAACACTGTGAAGACCAGGGTAAACCGATCAAAAAAACAACTGCATAAAATATGGAAGAGCTGATATTCAAATACTTTCCCGAACTAACCCCGCTCCAAAAAGAACAAATAAAAACACTTGCCTCAGTTTACAAGGAGTGGAACGCTAAGGTGAATGTGATATCCCGGAAAGATATCGACAATCTGTACCTGCACCACGTCCTCCACTCCCTTGCAATAGCAAAGCATACAAAGTTCCCTCATGGAAGCAGCGTCTTGGATGTTGGCACAGGCGGGGGATTTCCTGGAATTCCACTGGCCATCCTTTTTCCCGGGACAAATTTTTTCCTTTGTGATTCAATCTCCAAAAAGGTAAAGGTCGTAAACGAAGTTATAAAGGTGCTGGGGTTAAAAAATGCAGAGGCAAAACACACAAGGGCACAGGAGGTCAACTACGAATTCGATTTTGTGGTATCCAGGGCTGTTACGGATCTCGCCCAGTTTATCCCTTGGGTGTGGAACAAAATCATTCCATCCGGGAATCAACTTTCGAGGGGAATAATCTACTTAAAAGGGGGAGATCTTGACCAAGAAATTGCACAAGCCTTGAAAATCAACAATATAAACTCAAAATGCATATCAAGGAGCAACGTATCTGAATGGTTCGAAGAGGAGTGGTTCCTGGAAAAAGAGGTGATATTTATTAAACGATAAGATAAATATTTGCTATTAAAAACATTTTATATATCTTTGCACTCCCTTTTGATAAATAAAACAAATCAGTATACATAATATGAAACGCACTTTCCAACCATCACAACGCAAGCGTCGTAACAAGCACGGATTCCGTGAGCGTATGTCTACACCCAACGGACGCAGAGTACTTGCAGCTCGCCGTCGTCGCGGACGCAAGAAACTTACAGTATCATCTGAAGATCGTTTCTAGTAAGGGATATCATAGATTTCAGCAGAACAAAGGCGCCATTGTGCGTCTTTTTTTGTTTATTTGCCATGCAAACCAATAATGAAATGGCACAAAGAATATATACAAACGAAGCAATAGGGCTCTACAGCTCTCCGGACATCAATGTTTTGTCCCGCATGGCAACCTCCATCAGGGAGGAATTGAACGGCAAGACTGTATGGTACAACAAGAATTTCCATCTCGAACCCAGCAATGTCTGCATACACAACTGCAAATTTTGTTCTTACCGCAGGGGTAATGATTTCGAACCGGGAGCATGGACCATGGACCTGGAGCAGATCAAAGGATATTGCCTGGATAAATTTACCGATGATGTTACCGAGGTACACGTGGTCGGCAGCGTACACCCGTCCAAGGATGTAGGTTATTACCTAAATGTGATTGAAACTATCCGCAAAACCCTGCCACCACACGTAACCATAAAGGCCTACTCGGCTGTGGAAATTGATGATATGTGCAACAACTCCGGAATGACTCCCCTAACTCTCCTTGAACGTCTTAAAGAACTGGGAGTCTCAGCCCTTCCCGGGGGAGGGGCCGAAATCTTCAACCCCGGAGTAAGGGCACAGATCTGTCCCGACAAAGCCGATGGTCAAAGGTGGCTGGAGATACATGAAATTGCCCACAGCCTGGGTATGAGGAGCAATGCCACCATGCTTTTCGGGCATATAGAAACCAGGGCACACCGAATAGAGCACCTTATGATGCTACGTGAGCTGCAAGACCGCACAGGAGGATTTGATGCATTCATCCCTTTACTGTTCAAAGCATCCAACAACACTTTGTCATACCTTGGGGAGGCAGATACCATTGAAATCCTGAGAACATTTGCCATCTCCAGGATAGTTCTGGACAATTTCCGGCATATCAAATCATACTGGCCGATGCTGGGCAGGGAACAAAGTCAGCTGGCCCTGTTGTACGGTGCAGATGATGTTGACGGCACCATTAACGACAGCACCAAAATATACAGCATGGCCGGTTCCAAGGAACAAAAACCCGTGATGACAGCACAGGACCTGGAAGCCATGGCTGCACAATGTGGTTACGTTGCACTAGAGAGGGACAGCTTTTATAGACAAGTGATAAAAAAGTAGTATTTTTGCCCCAAACTTGATTGGTATGAAAAAAGAGAACTGGATAGTCAAAAACCTTCTCCTCGGAGCAGTGGCAGTAACCGCAATCCTTTTACTGGCAATAATAACCCTTAAAGTTATAACCCGTCATAACCAGGAGCTGGAAGTTCCTGAATTTTCCGGCATGACAATGGAGCAAGCATCGGAAGTGGCAAAACAATCACATTTGAGGCTTGAGGTTACGGACTCTGTTTTCCTTCCCAGGATGGGCAGGGGTGAGATATTCCGCCAAAATCCCCAGTCAGGCAGCATGGTCAAGAAAAACAGAAGGATATTACTCACCATCAATTCATTACAACCAAAGAAAGTAAATATGCCATCCATAACAGGCTACTCACTGCGGCAGGCAAAAGCCGAGCTCTCTGCAAGGCAATTGAATGTGGGCAGGCTGTTCTACGTTGAGGATATGGCTACCAATAATGTTTTGGCACAACTTTACAAAGGAAGTGAGATTGCATCAGGCACTCTTATCGAGACAGAGAGTGAAATTGACCTTAGGCTGGGAATGAGTCCCGACAATATGTATACATCCATTCCATTGGTTACGGGGTTTTCTTTGGTTACAGCAAAGGATATACTTACTGACAATTCCCTTAACCTTGGTAAGCTAACCTACGATAACACTGTGAAAACCTACTCTGATTCACTCTCCAGCTTTGTAATAAAACAAAATCCCCTCCCTTCCGAAGCATCTGCTTACCCATTGGGAACCAGGGTTGAGCTTGTTCTAAGCACAGACAGGAGTAAGTTGGAGAGGGCAAATTGAAATGATTTCAAATACAAACAGAGGGGAAGCCCTGAGTTCCCGAAACGGCAAACATCCCGGCGAAGAGCAACCGGACGTCAATATGGATTATGTTGACAACGATATGGAAGAGGGGGATGAGGAGGTTGAGAACGAAGCATCCTTCGAACATTACCGTTTTGTTTCGGACAAAGGCCAAGCCCTTACCAGGGTAGACAAATTCCTGACATCCAGGATGGAAAAGACCTCGCGCAACCGGATACAGCTTGCTATTGCAGCAGGATATGTACTTGTTGACGGAAGGCAGGTGAAAGCAAATTACCAGGTGAAACCCCTGGAGGTGGTAACTGTAGTTTTGCCATACAAGAGGCGGGGGCTTGAGATAAAGCCCGAAAACATCCCGCTCGATATCCCTTACGAAGATGAGGATCTCCTGTTGGTAAACAAACCGGCAGGTCTTGTCGTGCATCCCGGACACGGACACTACACAGGAACGTTGGTAAATGCATTGGCTTTCCACCTTGGCCTTTCCCAGCCTGCCGATGCAGAAGACGAAAGGATGGGAATACTGGTCCACAGGATTGACAAGAACACCTCAGGCCTGTTGCTTGTAGCCAAAAATGACAGTGCACAACTGTTTCTGGCAAAACAGTTCTTTGAACACACAATAGAGAGAAAATATGTAGCGCTGGTTTGGGGCAACATCAAAGAGGACTCCGGGACAATTACCGGCCATATTGGCCGTGATCCCAACGACAGATTGCGATTTAAAGTATTCCCGGACGGCTCTTCCGGCAAACATGCCATTACCCATTACAAGGTTCTTGACAGATTCGGATACACAACCCTTGTGGAGTGTGTCCTGGAAACCGGCAGGACTCACCAGATCAGGGTTCATATGGATTGGATGGGACACCCTCTTTTCAATGACGACAGGTATGGAGGCGACAAGATTGTAAAAGGGACTATTTACACCAAGTACCGCCAGTTTGTAGAAAACTGTTTCCAATTGATGCCCAGGCATGCATTACATGCCAAGACTTTAGGATTCATACACCCGGCTTCAAAGAAACAGCTTTTATTCTCCAGTGAGATCCCGCAGGACCTGGCATCAGTGATAGGAAAGTGGCGTAATTTTTCACAAGGAAGTAAACAGTAATCAACAAGGGCACCGGAGATTAACCGGGGCCCTTGTTCCAGTAAGTATGGGGAGGAGTGTTAAAACCTCCTGTGGCCGCCAGGCATCATACCTCGTCCAGAACCTCTGGAACCCGATGAGCTGCCTCCGAATGTCCCGAACCTGAAGGTCAGGCTCAGCATGAAATATTGACCAAGGGTGTTGTTCTGTATATCCTCAATATAGTTATCGGTAGTGTTCCTCCATATGTTGCGGGATTGGTCCAGTATGTCGTAAACCTTGAAACTAAGTGTTCCCATATTCTTGAACAGCAATTTTGAAAATTCTGCATTCCATACAGTGGAGGGTTCGTTCATCCCCTCTTCGTATCCAATGTAAAACATATGGTTCAGATCACTTACCACATTAAATCCTGCTGGCAATGTCCAGTTAAGGTAGAGGCTCACAGAGTTGTTCCATGTTGCAGGCTTAATATTGTTTTCAATTGTATACCAAGCATATGAATATGATGCCCTGCCCCCTGCACTGGCCTCGAGTTTCTCTCCCCTGTAAGTCAAACGCAACATCTCCGAAAGGGATATGCTTGTGGTTTTGTTTCTCACCTGATTGGAGTAGTTTACCCCGTTGTTGAGCGAAAGCCTTGTATTTGACATAAAGTAAAATTTGGACTTTTTGATCGGAGTATTGTACATAAGGTTGGAAAAAACAGAGTATACTCCGTCTTCGTTGACAGGTTTGCTATACCTGACACCACCCTCATCGTACCAGTTCATGTTCACGATCTTGTCCATTGTGTAGTTGGCACCCAGCCGCATGTTCAGGGAGCGGAAGGTTGCCCTTTCGTTGTTACGGAAATCCACCCACAACCTATGGTTGAATTCGGGCATCAGGTCGGGATTACCCAACGGGATATACAGGGGATTGGAATTATCCGGAACAGGTTGCAGCTGGTTTATGGAGGGTTGATTTGTGTTTCCCCGGTAGCTGACCCTGATGCTCTTGACATCGCTGAAGTTATAATCAAACTGTGCCGAGGGTGAGAAGTTTACCACACTACGGGAGAGGATGGTGGTATCCCCCTTACTTTCGGTTGAGGAGGGCTGGACATTGAATCCCAACGTATAACTATATTTCTCCTCGTTCTTCCTGATATTTACCTCAGCCCTTTGGTTGATGAAAGTATTCTTGTATATGTTGGAGTACTCTTCGTCAAACAGGTCATATTTGCCGGTTACCGTATTGAAATCATAGGAGTTTTTTTCGGAGTTGTTTACGCTGAGGTTGTACCTGTATGCAAGTTCGAGGTAGAAATTCCTTCCGAGAGGTTCGGTATAAGATGCCCTGGCTCCCAACGAGTAGCTGTTGTTATTGAGGTCAAACCTTTGGTCAATTACATTTCGGACAATATTGGAACCATAACGGTTGGTTTCGGATTTGTTTGATCCGTCAAGATCGTTGTTGGAGTATGAGTAGGTGAAGTTTACCGAAAAGGTCCTTCCCGGTTTGCCTAACCTTTGGCGGAAAAGCAGGTCGCCGCCCAACGACTGTGACTCGTTATCGCCTGTGGAGAGGCTGTTTCCATCGTTAATTTTGGTTCCGTACAGTCCCTGAGTGGAGTAGCGGTTCTCTTCCCGGAACGAGCCATAACCCAAGCTAACATTAGGACGGAATAAGATAGATGTTTTTTCGGAAATATTCCACTCCATCTCCATTGCCACCCTGTGGCCATCTGAAATATTATTTGACAAAGTTGTGTCCCTGTTAAAAAAGCTGCTGTCTGTGAGGAAATTCTGACGGGCACGGATTCCTTCGGCAAGGTTGTCAGTACTTCCGTAAAAATAGTTCCCCCCAATTTTGAAATTGCCGTTTTTAGACTCGGTGTTTGCATTGACACCTCCCATCCAAGAGGTTGTTATACCATTTCCGCCAAAGTTAAGTGTGGTACCACCTACCCTGATACCTCCTCCGCCTCCGCCCATTGAGCCGCGCATACTTCTCATCATTCCACCTGCAATATCGGAAAAAGCCCTGTTGTTGGTGTTGTTACCATTGGCTATCACACTAATCTGGTGCCTTTCCGTGAAATTACCCACCATACCGGCAGTCTGGTATCGTTCGTCAGAACCATATCCTCCTGTAACATTTCCAAACCATCCGTTCATCATCCCCGGACGTATGGACAGGTCAATCACCGTCTCTTCGTTTCCATCATCAATGCCGGTAAATCGGGCTTGTTCGGATTGTCTCTCCACCACCCTGACCTTCTCAACGATCTTTGCCGGGAGGTTTTTGGTTGCAAGGGATGGGTCATCCAGGAAAAAAGTCTTTCCGTCTATCATGATCTTGGTGATCTCCTTTCCATTGGCAGTGATTTTCCCGTCAGCATCGACTTCGACGCCCGGAAGTTTTTTTAAAAGTTCTTCCAGCATATCGCTGTCAGTGCTTTTAAAAGAACCGGCATTATACTCGATTGTATCTTTCTTGACTATCACCGGATTTCCCAAGGCTGTGACAACCACTTGGTCCAACAGGTTTACCTGCTCTATCATATTTATGTAGCCCAGCTCGACAATTCTTTGACTGCCTATTAAAATATCTTTTTCTACTGTTGTGTAACCCATGAACTCTACTTTGAGCCTGTACTCACCCGACGGTACTCCGGTTATTTCAAACTTCCCTTCGGTATCGGAAAGTGCATATTTGGAAGGTTGTTCTTCCCCCTTGCGAATCAGGGCAGCTGTGGCAAACTGGACGACCTCGTTCCTGATGCTGTCGACAAGCGCTCCGCGTACCCGGTGGTCCCTGGTCTGGGAATAAACCACATTGTTTGCAAACAAGATTAGTGCAAAAAAAAGAAGGAGTGTTTTTGTATATCTCATAAAGTTTAAAAATTCTAAAATTGATGTGTTTTTCAAATAACAAACCTTTGACATCAGAAACAGCCAAAGGTTAAATGCAATTGAAAAAAAATTATTTGACGCGGCCCGGATTGCTCTTCAGGAAGTCTTCCCAACCTTTACTCCGGCCATTTTGTTTACGACTTTTGTCATTTGCCCGGACTTCAAGCGGAACCGACCCCGAAAGAAAATGGCACAAGGCAGCTGCAAGGCCATCCGTGGCATCATATGAGTCAGGAATCTGCTCCACCTTAAGGATAGCACGCACTACTGCAGAGACTTGCTCTTTGGAAGCTGCCCCTTTTCCGGTAATGGAGAGTTTGATTTTCCTGGGAGCGTACTCACATACCGGAAGGCCGGCCCCCAAAGCTGCAGCAATGGCAATTCCCTGTGCCCTGCCCAGTTTGAGCATTGACTGGACATTCTTCCCGTAAAATGGAGACTCAATTGCAAACTCAGTGGGTGAGTATTTATTGATCAAGCCGGATATCTCTTCGAAAATCCGGCCCAGACGGGCAAAATGATCCTTGTTTGATTTCAGTGAGACCACTCCCATTGCAACAAAGAGAGGACGATTGTTTATAACCCTGATTACACCCCAACCTATCAACTGTGTACCCGGGTCAATTCCTAGTATGGTACGTTCCTGATTCATTTGGTTAATCCAGGAATTGGAAACCTGTATAAGGTACCAAAACCTCAGGGATTGCAATTTTGTCTGCCTGTTGGTTGTTTTCCAGCAAAGCTGCAACTATCCTGGGCAGAGCAAGTGAACTTCCGTTAAGGGTGTGGGCTGCAACAGGCTTGCCATTCTCATCTTTATATCTCAATTTAAGGCGATTGGACTGGAAAGTTTCAAAATTGGACACGGAGCTGACCTCCAGCCATCTCTGCTGAGCAGCAGACCAAACTTCAAAATCATAAGTAAGGGCCGATGTAAAACTCATGTCACCACCACAAAGTCTGAGTATCCGGTAAGGAAGACCCAAAGAGCTGACCAGACCCTCCACATGGGAGACCATACCCTCAAGTGCATCGTAGGAATCTCCTGGATGAGCTATCTGTACAATTTCCACTTTATCAAACTGGTGCAACCTGTTTAACCCACGTACGTCTTTACCATATGAACCGGCCTCCCTGCGGAAACAAGGAGTATAGGCTGTAAGTTTGACAGGAAGTTCGGATTCGGAAAGGATCACATCACGGAATATATTGGTCACAGGAACCTCTGCAGTAGGAATAAGATAGAAATTGTCCAGCCCCACATGATACATCTGTTCCCCTTTATCTGGCAATTGCCCTGTTCCGTAACCAGAGGCTTCATTGACCATCAATGGGGGCATTACTTCGTTGTAACCAGCCTTGGTGTTGTAATCCAGGAAATAAGAGATCAGAGCCCTTTGCAGTCTTGCACCCTTGCCTTTGTAAACAGGAAAGCCTGCACCTGTCAGCTTGACACCTAGGTCAAAATCAATTATCTCATATTTCTTTGCCAATTCCCAGTGTGGCATATTTTCTTTCAAATCAGGCATCACTCCCCCTTCCCTGACAATCTCGTTATCTTGGGCAGATTTGCCCGAAGGGACAGATGAGTGAGGGAGGTTTGGCAATTGTACCAAAAGCTCGTTGAGAAGTTGGGAAAATTTATCCATTTCTCCCTCAAGTTCTTTTGACCTCTCTTTAAGGGAAGCCACCTTGGACTTGAGAGCCTCAGCCTTCTCCCGTTCTCCGGACTTCATCAATTGTCCGATTTCCCTGGCCATTGTATTTTGTCCGGAAAGAATTGAATCCAGTTCAGTCTGTATGTTCCTTCTTTTCAAATCAGAATCCAGTATCGAATCAATGATAACGGTGGCGTCAAAATTCTTTACCAACAGTCTCTCTTTTACAAAACGGGAATCGTCCCTGAGGAGTTTAATGTTAAGCATTGTCTATTTATTGTCAAAATTAGTTGTCAAAGTTAAAAAAATTAATCATCCCAATATTAAAAAAGAAATAAAATATAGAATTCCATAAAACAAAAACAACTTTATACAAACCTGTTTAAAAGGGTTTTACAATGCCAAAAGGGTAGTTAGATTTGCAACCATGAAAAGGAAGTACATACAAATTGCTTTGCTTGCAGCCATGTTTTTCGGGTGCGGGAAGGAAGATCATGAGACACTGTACAAAATCCGTTTCACATCGTTGTACGATCCTCATACTAAAAACAGATACTACTTTTTGCCTGCAGGCACCAAAGCCCTTTTGTCGATATTTGACAAGAACAGGCCACATTTGGGCAATATTACGGAAAACCTGCATATTACATCTGACGGGTCGGGTTATATGTTTTCTTATGGCTACTATATGACATTGAGAAGCAGCACCTATGATATATTTTCCTTGTCTGAGAACAGGGATTATGTCTCTCCTCTGTTTTTTTACAACAACCGTTACGCACAACCCGAAAATGGTGTGGATTACATATGGGCGGCTGTGAAGGATGTGCAAATAAACGGACCATCCGACGTAAATCTGCTATATCGTCACATTGCAAGTAAAATTGACTTGACAGTTACAATTCCAAATACATATAGTTCCATGACAATCCGGTACATCAAGCTCACCCTGCCCAATCCCTCCTCTTCCTACCTTGATTTGGAAAACGGAACCATTTACCCTGCCGAACAATTAACCGGTCCAGTTATCCTTGAGGGATCTGGGAACAGCCGGGAAATATATTTGCTTCCTTGCCAGCCACACCTCACAGTAGAGGTGTCATATAATGCCTTATTGACTAATGGTCAGGAATTAAGTGCTATTGCAACAGGTACTGTTCCTGTCCAGATGCAGGGAGGTATCCGCTATGAGGTCAATGTCGAACCGGGTAGTATTCCTGAGGCAACGGTCACCGTATATGCAGAGGACTGGGTGTATGTCCCGGAAACAATAGAGTACTCAAAACTAAAACAATCAAAATGAAAGGCCCTCTTTATTTGTTCACATTAATTTTCATTTTCAGTTGCATTGGAGAGAAGCTGGAGTTGTGCCCTGATTACGGTAAATACAGGGTGGAATTCCGTGAAGCAGAGTTCCTGCAATGTAATGAGAGAGGGATTATGGTGATGCTGTACGACTCTGCAGGCAAAAAAAACATCATGGATTCGTACAGTTACTATTTGGATATCAATGATTCGTTGTTCCGGAATGACAAGGTGTTGAAACTATTTCCCGGCAACTACAAATTTTATTCAATACTCACTTCAAAAGAGCAAGATTTGTTGTTGGAGCTACCTTTAAAAAACGGCACAAGATACCTCCGGTCAGAATCTGATGCCGTTATTGTCAAAAGCTACTCAAACATCGTAGAGCTCAGGCACCGCTTGGCCAATAGTATGGTAGTTTTTATATGTAAAGGCGACAACCTTAATAATGAACATATTGTCAGTCTTGAATATTCACCGCCATGTGAAGAATACGGGTGTGTCAACCTGGTTACCGGAAACTGTAGTTATGAAAACCAGGTCAGCGGGTTTTTGATACCGGCCTTTTTTGACGATTTGCATGAAGAGTGGTACTCGTACTGTAATCCTATGACATCCGGGAGCGAAATTTTGATCAGGATAACACTGCAAAACCTTGACAACCACACCAAGAGAACACTGACAACAAGAGCTGGACTGGCTTCGGGGTTTGTACAAGGTAAGGTCCACAATATTTTACTTGAGGTAACACCAATGGAAATCAATGTAGTATTGTCAGGCATAATAGACTGGGAAGATCACCTCCATGACAAGGTGGTCCAATTATAAAACAAACAAACATTTAAAATCAAACAAAATGAAACAGTCAAGAGCTTTATGTTTTGCGCTTTGCGCATTTGCACTCTTAACTTCTTGTGAAAAAGAGCAAAGAGTAGAGAATGGGAAGATGGAAGCAGTCAGGTTTTTTGCAAGCTACGAAGGAGAGATCGCAACAAAAGCCACTAATCCATTCACGGTCGGATACAAATCCACTATCATAGCCTATCAGTCGGGAGAGTCTCCTCTCACATCAACACCCATGGCAGGAACCCCTTTGGAAGCCACATCATCCACTGGGAGTGTGCTGACTCCGGAGAATCCTTTATACGTGCCAAAAGGGATCTATGACTTTTATTCGGTTTCCCTAAACTCTACCGTTTCTCCCGGAATTACATTCACCTCCGGAGTCTCTGCCCAACTTGCAAACAATAAAGATTACCTGTGGGCAAAAGTCCCCTCTGTGAACGAAGGTGGGAATGTTGGGTTTGCTTACAGACACAAAGCTGTAGGTATAGAAATCAACCTGTCCCAAGGGAGCGGGATCAGCGGACTTACAGTCACATCAATAAAATTCACACCTTCAAAGGCAGATGCTTCGTCCAAAATGTCCCTTGCCACAGGCGAAATAGGAAAGGCTGCCCAAAAGGATGTACTGACCGAAATGGCACTAAGTGGCAGCAAAGGCAGCTACATAATGGTTCCTCTGGGTAGCTTATCGCTTGATATTGAAATTACTGCGAATCTCACAATCGGAGGCACACCTGTCACCGGAAAGAAATATCTGGCATCAATACCTGCAAGGAGTTACGAAGGTGGTACTCTTTACACGCTCAACCTCAGCGTTTCGGCTACATCATTGACATTTACCAGTACTGTACTGGAAGATTGGACATCACAGACAATCACAGGTGTTACATTAACAGAACAATAGCCATGAGGCGGAGTCCCTTGATAATATCACTTATTGCTGCCCTTCTGTACTTTTCCTGTACAGAAGAGGTATGCAATTGTTCTGATCCGGGGAATTTGCAATACATGGTAAACTTCCGTGGAGAAGTGCCATTCACCAAGGCTCCGGTCCCCTTCAAACAAGGTGTGGTGGTCTCGATATTCGGATACCTGCACAAAGAGAATCCGCTCCAGAAACAATCATGGCCAGGCACTCCGTTTATAGCCGTATCGGGGAGTTATGGACAATTTTCACCGGTTGCACAAGAGAAGTTGATTGTTCCTGGCGGAGTCTATGACTTTTATGCAATTTCGGCAAACAGCCCGGACAACGAATCTCCTGTATTTTCAAAAGGAGTCTCCGCTCCTCTTTGTAACGGAAAGGACTACCTTTATGCAAAACACACTGGAGTAATCGTAGATGATGATCTTTTGGTGCCTCTTGTTTTCAACCATTTATGTGCTACTATTGAATTAAAAATCACATCCGACCCACCATCAATGATTCACGAAATCAGCGTGGTTTCACTCACACCTCCTCAGGAAGGAGGCTCCCTTGTTTTGTCGACAGGCAAGATAACACCAGCCACCAGGTCACTGGATGTGTTCCTCCCCATGGAATATGTAAAAGGCAGAGCAAAAATGATAATCCTGCCAACTACCGACCAGCCGGAAATCAAAATCAGGATTGTAACAGGAGAAGGTGGCAACAGTATCTCAAACTATAAAGAGGGAGTCATACCAACTCCCAATGGGGGGTACAGCAGCGGGAAAAGATACATCTATATGGTTTTGTTGACATATGATAACATACGGTTTACGGGGAGCAGTATCGAAGATTGGAAGCATGAGCCAATTAACAACATTGAGTTAAAATGATATTCAAAGCCGTCAAAGAATCGTCTTTCTCCTTGTTAATGGTTGTTTTGATGTTAACAGCCATACCTAGAGCTGTGAGCCAGTCAAAGTCTGTTTCTGTGAACATCCCGGCTCTTCTGTTGGGGTGCTACAATATTGAACCATCGTTTATGGTTAGCGGGAAAGTTTCGTTGCATGCACCGGTTTCATGGAGTCCTCACACATTCAAAAACAACATTCGAATAAAGCATGTAATTGTTATGGCCGGGGCAAGATGGTGGAAATGGCACGGGTACTCAGGTCTTTTTACCGGAGGATATCTTGCATATTCCAAATACAACATCAGCCCCGGGAAATACAGGTACGAAGGAAACGCAAAAGGCCTGACAATTACGGCGGGTTATGCAAAAATGTTGTCCAGGAGCTGGAATATTGAGATGCAGGCGGGACTTTTCGCAGGTGCCGCAAAACACGACAAATTCGAAAAGAAGATGTGTGGAGATTACCTGGACAGCACATCACAAATCGTGATTTTACCTTCCGGAATATCTGTTTCATTGGTTTACTTGTTTTGAGATGAAAGCCTTACCCTTTATATTGGCCATTACAATTTTGTGTGCATGCAACCGTTCAATCATAAAGAGTGTCCGGCAAGGCATTCCCCCAGGCATAAGCCATGCGAATCCTAAACACAATTATGGCACAAGCCGGGAGTTATCAGAAAAAAGAGATTCTTCCGTGACGTTTACATATGTGACAAAAGAGGGAAAGGAGATATACTTTAGCTCTGCAGTCACTGATTCGGCAAGCGGAGAGGTCATGGCTTCAAGGGAGCTGGACCAGATCACAATTACGGCAAAGGCAAACAACATAGCAGAGAGAAACGGGATAATTTCTTTGGGGTTCATTGTTTCTGTCCCTGGTCTTTTGATGGATTCCAATTGGCAGACAGAGATAATTCCTGTTATGGGCAGAGGTTTAGACACGATTCCACTGCCGCCGATTATATTAAGTGGTACATATTTCAAGAAAACCCAAAAAAGGGGATATCAAAGATTCGAAAAGTATTTGGAGAGCATTATCCCGGAAGATGCCCCTCTTTTGGAAAATTTTGCAAACCTGACCGATCTGGAAAGATTTCTGGAAAGGCATCTTCCACAATCGTTGGTCCTTTCGGGAATCAAAAACGAAAACCTCAGAACCCCCTTCGGTGTATCAGAGCAGGAAATCATAGAGAATTATTTGAAAAAAAAGCAAATAGAAAGGAACAAACGAAAAATAGCACAAAAGGAAAAGGTTTTTTCAAAATATGTAAAAACACCATACACATCGGGAGCAAGGCTTGACTCAATCCTGGTTAACCTGAGAAACGGAATGGATTATCACTATACACAGGAGATAGTTGCAAACGAACATTCTGACAAGATCAAACTCTGGATTACAGGAAGGATCGTAAACAGAACGGGAATGGCAGCGGTATTGCCGGTGTCCGAAACAATTGAGTACAGTGTTTCATCGGTAAGCGCATTCACCCAGGATATCATCCGTTACAAAACAAAAGTAATTGAGAAAAAGTCAGTTTTTTGTTTCGATTCCAGGATATCATTTGAGAAAGGCAAACATACGTTGGACTCTTTGGTTCCAGGCAACAAAGCAGAAATCGTCAAAATCAGGCAAATCCTTTTTCAAGTGTTCGAAGGTGATGTGTTTGACACAGATTCTGTGGTTATCACCTCTTCCTCCTCACCGGAAGGGAGTTACAGGTCCAATACTAAACTATCCTCGCTTCGTGCAGAATCCATAAAAAGATTCCTGCTCCAGGAGGTCAACTCAATTATCAAAAACCTGCCTTCCCGCTTATCCTTGGTAAACGATAAGGAGATTGTCTACGATTGGCATCCAAATACGTATGATCCCGACAAAATAATCACACGAACCATTGCCGAAGATTGGGGTGAACTATACCGACTTATTGTACTGGATTCAGTAATCATCAATAAAAATGCTATCCTACAACATTTTGAGGTAAAAGACCCCGACCGGAGGGAATCGTTGCTGGCCAGACATCGCATTGATTTCAAGCATATTAAAGAGAATCTCTATCCTAAACTGAGAAGGGTGACTTTCGAACTCAAGCTGGTACGCAGGGGAATGGTAAAGGATACGATCCATACTTCCGAACCAGATAGTTTGTACAGCAACGGTGTCGATTTCTTACGCAAAAGGGAGTACAACAAAGCATTGGCAGTGCTTTCTGATTACCGGGATATCAATACGGCGGTAGCCCACATCTCACTTGGGCACGACCACTCTGCCTTAGAAATATTGGCATCCCTGGAGGAGTGTGCCCAACAACAATACATGATTGCTATCGTAATGGCTAGACAGGGCAAGGAGGAGGAGGCTGTCCAACACTTCCTGAGGGCTAAGGAGCTTGACCCAAAGATGGCTTACCGGGGTGGATTGGATCCCGAAATCAGCTTCATTATAAACAAATACAACCTGAACAGAGATTTATTTGAATAATACAGGCATGAAAAATCTTGGTCATATTTTTTTAATACTTATCACGCAAACCTTCACGTGTTGCACACAAACCGATGAGATTCCCTACATTGCCGGCCCTGAGGAACAATCTGTTCCAATTACAGTAAGGGCAAAGGAATCTCTCATGGTTAAGAGTTCCGTCCCCGAATATTTCCACGACATCAACGTTTATGTTTTTGACTCGTATGGCAATCTGGAGAGCAGCATCTTTTCATCCGGTCAGAATCCTGTTACAATCTATATGAAAAAAGGGGTAAAGAGCATAGCAGCCATAATCAACCTGGGTCAAGTCAGTTTAAACGGAGTAACGACATTGCCTGCTCTGAGGGAGGTTACATTGGACGGCATTACAGGATCCAACGGCAATATGGTTTTTGCAGGTGAGTGCGTGGCAACCGTGACAGGACAACCTTCCAACATCACCATCCCTGTCCAAAGGGTTGCAGCAAAATTCACTTTTGTTTTTGACAAGAGTCAGCTGGATCCTGCTACCAGCATTATGGTCACAGGCATTTCTATTAAAAACACTCCATTATCTGTCTCCTTGTTTTCTCCAAACCAGCCAAGCATCAATAAAATTGACCATTCCGGCACCTATTTGTCCGGTTACCCGCTGGAACCATCTTCCCATGATGCAGCCGTACCTTTATATGTTGCAGAAAACATGCAAGGTACAATCGGAGCTAACAGTGACCCCCGTAACAAACATCCCGGAATATCGGAAAACCTATGCACATACATCGAGGTCACAGCACAATACAATAGCCCATACAAAACCGGAGAGGTCAGGTTCCGCAGCTTCCCGGGGCTGAACAACACGAACAATTATGATATAGTAAGAGGACGACACTACATGGAAACAATAATATTCAAAGGGAGCTCAATTGCAGATATCACTTGGAGAACAGATATTTCGGGACTGAATGATGTTCTTTACAGCATTACAGCATCAGCATCTCCTCAAACAGGAGGTTATGTCACAGGTGCCGGACAGTATGGTTACGGAGAGACACCACTGCTCCGGGCCCATGCAAACCCACAGTACGAGTTCGCAGGGTGGGATAAGCCCTTGGCTCCGGTCAGCGGATCGGCACATTATAATGCTATTTTTAACTACGTACCAATTCAAGAACCTGACATTAAGGTAACAGGGATAACATTAACACCGGCTAATGCTACCCTTTTGAAAGGGGAAACCACTCGACTTACAGCTGTATTGACCCCGTCCGATGCCACAAACAAAAATATCACTTGGAGCTCTTCCAATTCATATGTGGCGAGCGTTTTGCCTGCCACAGGAATTATCACGGCACACTCTCCCGGTTCTGCAATAATCACGGCACTCACCGAAGATGGATCCTTTTCTGCTGCTGCATCAATTCAAGTATATGAGCAAATCAATGTTACCACAGGAAAATATCCTGTCACATATTATAATCCCGGTACAGGGCTGATAGACAACTGTATCATTGTCATATTTGCAAGACTGGACATACCTAGGCCATCGAACATGTATATTGTAAACACAATAGGTCCGGCAGTGCAAGTGAACGTTTTGTATGGATACATGGCAAACGGCAACTCTCTCTCAGGCTCGGCACAATTGTATCTTGACCAAATAGAAAACAACGATTACCCTTGGAGCAGGACAAACGGTCATATTGTAGTAAATATTCAAGGTCCCGTCAGTGAAGAATATATCGATCAAATCATGGATTCTCTGATAATTGAGGTCATTCCCGGCAGTATCTACATAAATAACTGGTATATCAACTGGTAGTATTAATAATCCAAACAATTTTATCATGAAAAACACAACAAAAGTCCTGATGTTAACAATGGCAATATGCCTGATTTCCTGTTCAAAGGTGGACAAACAAAACAAGATTCAATGGAACGCCCTCTCTTTCACGGAATTCGCAATTGACGACTACAAACTTTACATGGACCTGCCCCATTTGAACCTGAGCTTTCCAAGTGAGTACCACGGAAGCAAGATCACATGTGTGGATGGAATATGGAAAGACGGACCCAACATTTACACTATTGTCTCCCACAACTGGACTGAAGGGAAAATAAACCTCAAGTTGATAAAGGCTGGGAATGTAGAAAAACAATACCAGATAACTCCGGATAATTCCATAGATCTGGAAATGGAGTTACAACCGGGAGAATATAGTTTTGAAGCAGAGGTCACAGATTCCCGTGGTGTCACAAAGTTGAATGTTTATCCTCTGCATGGAACGAGCAATAAAATGGTAGTAAAATAAAAAAAGGAGCCGCTTGCAACCAGCGGCTCCCTTCTCTTATCATTTCTGATAACTATTCGGGACTAATTGCACTAACGGGACATACATCTGCGCATGTGCCGCAGTCTGTACAAATATTTGGATCGATCAAATAGATGTCGCCCGGAGAGATAGCCTCTACAGGACACTCGTCAATACAAGTTCCGCAAGCAGTGCAGTCTTCTGAAATTTTGTAAGCCATTATAACTAATTTTTAAATTGGTTTGATTGTTGCAAAGATAGAAAATAGGTTTAATAGAACAAATACAATTCGTATCTTTGTAATAACAAATTGTGCACTATGAGAAAAGCAAACTACTTACGACTACTGCTCCTTTCACTTACCATTATGTTTGTAAACACACTCATTGGTCAGCCTCAAAATGTAAAATTCAACAAATTGGTTCACGATTTCGGGGACATAAGCCTTGCTTCCGGCCATCATAAATTTACCTTTACTTTCGAAAATAACGGGAAAGAGCCGGTACTGGTACAGACGGTAATCTCTTCTTGCGGTTGCACTACTCCGGTCTGGACAAAAAAACCGGTGATGCCCGGCGAAAAGGGTTCAATAGAGGTCACATTTCTCAACGACCAGGGCCCCTACCCCTTCGACAAAGCCCTCACTGTGTACATCACCGGAGAGATGCGTCCTGTTATCTTGAGGATAAAGGGTGTGGTTCATGACAAACCCAAGCCTCTCGGTGTTCTGTTTCCCGAAAACTTCAGTGGTCTGTCCCTGCGCAAAAGCTACATAGACCTTGGGAATATACCTTTGGGTGAGACCACATCTGAAACCGTGGAAGTTGCAAACACAACATCAAGAAACATCGACATCAAGATTGTCCCTAAAACCAAGGGGCTCATTGTGAATGTGAAGCCATCACAGCTCAAACCCGGGCAAAAAGGAGAGATAGAGATTAAAATCAACAGTGCCGAAGCGGGCACATGGGGTAAATCCGGTTTCAAAACCGCTATATTTGTAAATGGTACAGAAGTTAAAAACAAGGAGTTTAAGATTACTGCATCCATACGGGATAACTTTTCCCGGCTCAGCAAAGAGGAGAAGGAGAATGCACCCCTGCCTATGGCAAGCGGCTCCAGCTACGACTTTGGCAAAGTAAAGGCTGGAACAATAGTCAGCTGCACGTTCGATATCAGGAACCTTGGAAGAAGGGACCTTTTGATCAGGAAGACAGAATCCGATAACCCTGCGTTGACATTCAAATATCCTGGAAAGATTCCTCCCGGTCAAACAGCAAAAATAGAGATAACACTCGACACATCTGGAGAATACGGAGAAAAATCATATATTCTGACAATAATCAGCAACTCTCCGTCCAGGCCGGCAATGAACCTTATTGTGACCGGAAATGTTACCAGATAACCATTTTTTATTTTTGTACAAATGCAAGAGAACGGCTTTGAGAGCGCACTTAAAGTAAACGAAGGAGTAGACCAGCCTCCCGTGGTCAATCCATATTTAGGAAATTTTTACAAGAAAAACAGGACCCGCCTTTTAACCGAAGAGGAGTACGTAAATGGGATAAAGGCCGGGAACACTACAATTTTGAGCCAAGCAATAACACTTGTAGAAAGTTCACTTCCAGAACATAGGGAGTTGGCTCAAAAAATCATATCACGGTGTATTCATTTTGCCACCGACTCTATGCGTATTGGCATCACAGGGGTGCCAGGTGCAGGGAAAAGCACTTTTATAGAGGCCTTTGGCTCTCTAATCACAAATAAAGGACACAAACTGGCAGTGCTTGCCATAGACCCAAGCAGCGAAAAAAGCAAGGGGAGCATACTTGGAGACAAAACCCGTATGGAAACCCTGTGCAACGACCCCAACGCATTTATAAGGCCAAGCCCTAGCAGTGGCTCGTTGGGAGGAGTGGCCCGCAAAACCAGGGAAAGCATTATTTTATGCGAAGCTGCCGGTTACGATGTTATTTTTATTGAAACTGTAGGAGTAGGGCAGTCCGAGACAGCAGTCCACTCCATGAGCGACTTCTTTTTGCTTCTTATGCTTGCCGGAGCCGGAGACGAATTGCAAGGTATTAAGAGGGGGATCATGGAGATGTCCGACCTGATTGCAATCACAAAATCCGATGGAAACAACAGGGAGAAGGCCACCCTTGCAAGAGCCCTGTACAAAAACGCCCTTCACCTCTTCCCCCCTACCGATTCGGGGTGGGAGCCTACTGCGGTCACTACATCTTCCGTCACCAGGGAGGGACTGGAAGATGTCCTCGAAATCATCCACAAATACTTTGAACTTACCCGCGCAAACGGCTACTATTTGAATAAACGCAGGGAGCAGTCAAGATACTGGATGTACGAGACCATACAGGAAGATTTGCGCAACCGGTTTTATGAAAACGAAGTTGTGAAGTCAAATCTCGGACATTACGAAAACATGGTCCTAGAAGGAAAATTAAGTTCTTTTGCAGCAGCAGGAGAACTGATAGAAAAATACAATTCCACCCACAAGCATAACATTTAAACCACAACATGCACACACTTCTCGAAGCATTGAAAAACAGTGTTCTCATAACCGGCCTGGTTATGATAATGATGATACTTATAGAATACATCAATATACAGTCCCACGGAGAGAGTTTCCGTAAACTCAAGAATTCCAATTTTCGGCAGGTTCTGCTGGCTGCTGGTCTTGGACTTATCCCAGGTTGTGTGGGAGGTTTTGCAGTTGTATCACTTTACACCCACAGGTTGCTTAGCTTTGGGGCATTGGTTGCAATGATGATTGCCTCCTCCGGAGACGAAGCATTCATAATGCTGGCAATGATTCCAAAAACCGCAATCATTTTGTTTGCCTCATTGTTTGCTATTGGCATAATCACTGGGGTGTTAGTCGATAAATTTGTAAAAAAGGAGGTAGCTCCTTTCGATCCAAACCATTACGAAATCCACGAAAACTGCTGTGACTCCCATTCCCATTCAAAAAGAGGGATATTCAACTCCACTTTCGGCGCTAATTTTGCAAAAGTCACCAAAGAGCGGGCTTTGATTCTTGCTGGCATTGCACTGTTTATTGCAGCTGTGGTGATGGGACTTTTAGAACACGACCACTCAGCACACGAGCTGAGCGACCATGCCGTACATTCAACTGTAGTCCATTCCGTATCTAGTAATGACCCTGATGTACTTTCTGATAATCAAACTATTGACGATAAAAGAATTTGCATTCAGGATGAACTTCACGAAGGTCACAACCACTCTACCCATAACCATGATCATGCTGATGCGACCCATAACCACGACCACGCTCAACCAGCCCATGTGCATGAGCAGGAGCACAACCTTCATTCCCATGGGAATTTCAATATTTTTAGCGAAAGGTGGATCAATCTGATATTTGCCGGACTAAGTCTGGTTGTCCTGTTCATGACAGCAAAAGCAAATGAGCATTTTATAAAGGAACACCTGTGGAACCATGTAGTCAAAAAACACCTGAAATCAATATTCTTATGGACTTTTGGTGCTCTGCTTGTGATTCACTACGGGATGCAGTTCCTGCACCTGGAAGACTGGATTGCCAACAACATCTTCTTGGTTATTCTGCTTGCAGCAGCTATAGGTCTGATTCCCGAATCCGGACCACATATGATTTTCATAACCCTTTTTGCAGGAGGGATGGTTCCCTTTAGCGTGCTTATGGTGAGCTCTATTGTCCAGGACGGGCATACAGCATTGCCATTGTTGGCCGAAAGCAAAAAGAGCTTTGCCAAGGCAAAGCTCATAAACATGTGTATCGGAATTATCGTGGGGATTTTGCTACATTTTGCAGGATTATAGCAGTTGCGGCAAAAACTACTCTCCGTTCATTGAGAGTAAAAACTCCGTATTGTTTTCTGTCCTTAGCAGGCGGGTCTTCATGAATTCCATTGCCTCCACAGAGTTCATGTCTGCAAGGTAATTTCTGAGGATCCAAATCCTGTTTAGTGTCTCTTTGTCAAATAACAGATCCTCCCTCCTTGTGCTGCTTAGTGTGACATCAACTGCGGGGAATACACGTTTGTTGGAGAGTTTCCTGTCCAGTTGCAACTCCATATTGCCGGTACCCTTGAACTCTTCAAAAATCACTTCGTCCATCTTGGAGCCGGTTTCGGTAAGGGCTGTTGCAAGTATAGTCAAGGAACCGCCATTCTCTATGTTACGGGCAGCTCCGAAAAACCTCTTTGGTTTGTGAAGGGCATTGGCATCGACACCACCGCTCAACACCTTACCCGATGCAGGTTGCACTGTATTGAAAGCTCTGGCAAGCCGCGTGATCGAATCCAAAAGGATAACAACATCATGACCACACTCCACAAGCCTTTTTGCCTTTTCGAGTACGATGTTTGCAACTTTCACATGTCTCTCAGCCGGCTCATCAAAAGTAGAGGCAATCACTTCTCCCCTGACACTACGTGCCATGTCTGTAACCTCTTCGGGACGTTCATCAATCAAAAGAACAATCATATACACCTCCGGATGGTTGTCAGCAATTGCATTTGCAATATCCTTCAAAAGGACAGTCTTTCCGGTTTTGGGTTGAGCTACAATAAGCCCCCTTTGACCCTTACCTATTGGCGCAAACATATCCACAACCCTTGTAGAAAGGCTGTTATGGCCATTGGATGTGATATTGAACTTCTCGTTTGGGAACAATGGAGTCAGAAAATCAAAAGGAACCCTGTCCCTAATGAACTCGGGACTCCTTCCATTGATCTGTTTTACCTTTACCAGAGGAAAGTATTTATCCCCCTCTTTTGGAGGCTTAATCTCTCCGGTAAGTGAATCCCCTGTTTTAAGTCCGTATAGTTTAATCTGGGACTGGGAAACGTAAATATCATCGGGAGAATTGAGGTAGTTGTAGTCCGAAGATCTTAAAAACCCGTAACCATCGGGCATAATCTCCAAAACACCTGTGGCATCTACAACCCCTTCGAATTCAAATTTAGGTTTACCATTTGGGGTATTCTCATGTTTCTTCTGGAATTCCTTCTTTTCTTGTTGAGGAACAGAATGTCCCTTTTGCTCCGGAACAGCATTGGAACTATTTTGAGTTACAGAAGGATTTGAATCTTTTGGCTGGTTGGTTTTTTGTTCCTGAGGGGTGTTTTGCCTTGGGTCCCTTTGGTTGGGATGATTATGGTGTTGGGGGCCCATTTGTTTTGGTTCCTGAACAACGTTATCTGAAGCTACTGGTGATTGTTGTTCTGTACTTGCAACCTTATCTTTGACAGTATTTGGCTGGGAAGGCTTTCTCCCCCTCCTGGACCTTAATTGTTTGTCGGATTTGTCTGCTATAGGTTGCTGGACGCTCTTAACCTCTTTGTTATCGCTTTCTTTTGGAGCCGGAGTATCATTTTGGATTGCTGCAACCGTTGGTCTGGGTTGGCTAACTGCTGCAGGAACTGTAGCTGTTGGCTTTGATTCCAAAGCTTCGTTGGACTTTGCTTCGGGTTTGGATGCAGGCCTTCCCCGTTTTTTTTGAGGTCTCTCTTTATCTGCCAACTCTTTTGTATTGTTTTGGCGAGGTGGTTTTACCTCCCTTTTAATAACAGGTCTCCGGATTGGAGGTTCAGAAGATAAGCTTCCTACTTTTGCCTGCTCGTCCAGGATTTCGTATATTAAATCCTCCCGGGAAAAGCCTTTTGCTTTTGCAATCTTCAGATTATCGGCAATGGCAACCAGCTCTTCCTGATTTTTCTTGCTTAATTCTTGTATGTCGTACATTGATTAATTGTGTGGATGTGAATTACCCCTATGAATATAGGGTCTCTAAACCTTGCTGCAAAAATAAGGTTTTTAGTGGAAAAAACAAAATAATTGGAAGGAAATCTATTTGCAGGCAATAACATCTATTTCAATCAAAGCCCCTTTTGGCAAGCCGACCACAGCAAAAGCAACCCGTGCCGGGAAAGGTTCGGTATAAAAGCTTGCGTAAACTTCGTTCATAGCAACAAAATCAGCCATGTTTGTCAAATATACCGTGGATTTTACCACGTCCGAAAAAGTGTATCCTGCCTTCTCAAGGATATAGCCAATATTCTTAAGGACCTGTTGTGCCTGCTCTTTTACACCTCCCGGAACAAACTCTCCGGTATTGGCATCAACCGGCAGTTGACCCGAAACATACAGAAAACCATTTACCTCAACTGCCTGACTGTATGGGCCTACTGCTTTAGGAGCATTCTCTGTGGAAATTACTTTTTTCATGATAACTATATAAAATTTACATTAATAAAATAAGGATTCACTCTAGAAACCTGCACCGCGATCCCAGTAACTGGCATTTTTCTTGAACTGCAGAAGGTCTGCCAGTGCAGATGCCTTTGCGTTGATACGGAAACTCCAGCTTTCAAACATTCCTGAAGGCACCCAGGATACCGAAATCAGGAAACAGTGGAGGTCGTAGGTTGCACTCAGTTGGGTTGTGGTGAGTGCCATCTTCATCATGTCTATACCTGTGTTTACATTTATATTCAAATCCTTGCCCAGTTTTACCTGTGCCGACACACCAAGGGTTTGCATATGAGAGTGGTTGGTTGTCAAAAGACCACCAATATTGGAATAATTCCTGCTGTAGGAGTAATTGTAGTTGAAGTTGACAGACCATGGATTGGACGGGTCAAGGTAGTAAACCCATCCGCCAGGGATATACTCGCCAGTAACAGGATGATTATAAACCCTCACATAATCTGACCCAGGTTCGGGACTCCCGTCGGGAAGCCCCATTCCGGCTCCCTTTCTTTCACCTCCGCCCGAAAGTTGGTATGAGAGGGAAACACTTGCATTGGTAAGCCTGGCAAGCTGGCCCAGACCATGTTCCATAAAATTGAGTTTGTTATATGTACGCCCCTGGTTATCCACTGCATAAGGGTTGAAGGTAGCATTGGCATTAAAAGCCAGCGAACCAAATATAGTGGTGCTCATTGAGGCTGATATATTGGACAGCTTTAGCGAGTCTGCAAGGAAATTATATGAACCGCTGAAATTCAGGTTGTCAATTAGTTTGATTTTCTTGAATCCCCCATCGGTTGTATCACTTTGACTAACAACTTTGGCTTCGAAGTTGTTGCCCAAAGAAAAATTCATAGATGCGCTGCTTCCCTTAGACGGAAAACCAAAAACCATGTTTTCGTATATGTTGTAATCTTGTCTCTTTTCAACACCGTTATTATCCACATACGTCAGAGTGCGGTAACCGTTTCCGGGAGTACCTTGTTCTGGACGGTAACTCAAGCTGACGGATGGCTTTACCATATGGCGGATTGTCTTTATTTTGGATCTCGGACCGAAGTTGAAAAACCCGTAAATTGTTGTAGACATAGACATTGAAGCAGAAAAGTCGGTAGTTGCCCCAAAATGTGAGAAGATATCCCCTATTTCACTCTGAACGGTACCGGTCTCTGAGTCATAAAACTTCTCATTTTGCTGGAAAAACCAGTTCATACCATATGTGACACCGGGAGAAAACTGCAGGTAATTCAACAAGTTGAATGTTGGCAATCCAATCTGGAAATTATGCTGCATACCGCTCCTGAATTTGGAAAGGAAATCATCCCCCCCGAACTCACTTGCCTTAAAATTGACTTTGTTGTTAAGATTGGAATTATAGTGAAACGAAATTTTTTCGTAAAAACGCTCTTTGCCTACTGCCTCTTTTCTTTTGAACGGATAAATACGGTTTACTGTAAATGTAAGGTTTGGAACTGTGAAAGCGTACGAGCTGTCCAGTGAATTTTGGCTATGGAGCAAGTTGAGTGAAAAGGAGAACGGAGTGCCATCAAAGGTCCTCCCGTAAGATACCGAAGAAGATATCTGGTTTTGCAGGCTCTGCTGGATGTCGTACGAATTGAATCGATCATTCATTGGGGTGGCAAAGTTCACAGAGGCCCTGAATGTTGTACCGGGGCGTGCCTTTGGATCCTGAGAATGACTCCATCGTACTGCAAAATCTTTTGATCTGTAAAAGTCGGGGGCATCCTTCTCCCCTACCTGGTTAACAGAATAGTTCAAACTGAGATCGCCATTATATTTGTACCGTTTACGATAGCGTGAGGTGAGCATTGCATTCCAGGAACCAAGTGTATAAATATCGGTTGTAAGTGTAGCATCAAAATGATCCCCGAATACAAAATAATAGCCAAGCCCTTTCAATGAGAACCCTCGGCTTGCTTCGTCGTTGAAAGTAGGAATAAGAATGCCGCTGGCCCTGGTTACCTGGTTAGGAACAAATCCGAATGGCAAGGCAAAAGGGGTCGGGACATCTTCAAGGACCAGGTATGCAGGACCAAACACCGTGGTCCTGTTTGGTTTGTTTATCACCTTTGCATTTGTCAGTTTGAGGTAAAAGTGGGGGTGTTCATGGTCGCACGTCGTATATTTGCCCCCAGCTATATTGATGGAGTTGTCGGCCATCTTCTTGAGTTTTGTTCCGTGAAGGAAACCCTCAGACTCCTGGGTTATCATGTTCCTGAAAAGAGCTTTGCGGGATTCGAAATTATAGTAAACATCTTCCATTTCGAATTTGTCTGCTCCTTCTGTCACTACCGGCTTGCCCTGGAGGATACCGGCAGTATCCTTTATTCCTGAGGCAAATACGGTTTTGGAAGTCATATCATACGACATATAGGCCGACTTGATCTCAAGGCTGCCATAATTAACCGCAACATCGCCATAATAATAGATAATCCTGTTACGGACATCCTCGACAATTGAGTCATTGGCTCCCGAAAATATCGGATAAAGAAGGGTACCCCTCCTTGCAGCCGAATCAGACGCAGTCATTCTGAGGCTGTCTTTAAAAGCCAGGGTATCTGTTTGAGACAAGGTGTCTTTACGGACCACAACAAGAGAATCCTGCGACCTTTTCGAAATAGTGTCCTGCTGAGCCCTTGAGGGTGTTCCATAGGAGGCAGAACCAGCCCCAAAGAGCATGCATATCAGTATCGCAAAGGACAACCACAACTCACTTCTCAAAACCGGATGGTATAAGGTTTGACAAAAATATGTTACATTTGTGACCCACAAAGTTAATTATATTTAGCAACAATTATGCCTTTGAAAGCTCTTTTGGTCATTTTTTGCCTGTACCTGTCCTGCAACCTCACAGCTCAGGAGGGCTCCTCTGTGAGTATCCGAAAAGTGGTCATAGACGCAGGCCACGGAGGAAAGGACCCCGGCACGGTCAGTCCCGACGGCAGGGTCAAGGAAAAAGATATTACATTGGCTGTTGCTTTGAGACTGGGAGAGTTGATTTCCAAAAAGCATCCTCATATAGAAGTAATATATACAAGGAAAAGTGATGTGGCGGTTGCACTGGACAAACGTTCAGCAATTGCAAACAAAAGCAAAGCGGACCTTTTCATTTCCATCCATGTAAATGGAGCCCGTTCCCGGGCAGCAACAGGGACCGAAACATTTGTTATGGGACCCGATAAGTCTAGCTCTAACCTGGAAGTCACTATGCTGGAAAACAGCGTAATACTGCTCGAAGGAGATGATTATCATACCAGGTACGAAGGTTTTAACCCAAACGACCCCGAATCGTACATTATATTCACCCTTTTACAAAACGCTCATCTGGAACAAAGCCTTATCATGGCATCTCTGGTACAGAGTGCATTTGACAAAGGACCTATCAAAATAAACAGAGGTATAAAGCAAGCTCCATTTTTGGTTCTTTGGAGAACCAGCATGCCCTCTGTCCTCGTTGAGCTTGGGTTTATCTCAAATTCAAATGACCTCAGGTATCTCCGTGACAAGAAGCACCAGGATCAATTCGCCTCTCTCATTTTTGAAGCCTTTGAAAAATACAAGCAACAATATGACAAAGGTTACAACAATCTGGATTACGTCACACCTGCCGGATTAAAAGATGAAGGGAGCAATGCAGGAAAATCAGATTCAGAGCAGGATGAGCAACAGGAAATCCATTACAGGGTGCAGATTATGGCTGTCAACAAACCTCTTGCAGCCGGGTCAAAAGAGTTCAAAGGAGAAAAGAATATCGGACACATCATATCGGGAAACCTTTACAAATACACCGTAGGGGAATACCTCTCCCTTGAGGAGGCAAGGAGTGCCCGGGCAAAAATATCCGAAAAGTTCCCTCAGGCATTTATAATAAAGGTCCAAAAAGGGAAAATCATACCATTGTAATAATTGAGAAACAGAACATATGTCTAAATTCAAACCCACACGTGAACAAAAAATCGGGCTATTTGCAATAGTAACCCTATTGTCCCTATATATTACGGTAAACTATCTGAAAGGAAAGGATCTTTTTAGCAACAGGAATACCTATTACTCTTATTTCCATGATGTAGAGGGACTAACACCAACCGGCCCCATATACATAAGAGGGCTCAAGGTTGGCACTATAGAAGAGATAGCTTACAACCCACAGAGAGATAATTTTACCATCACAATGAAGGTAAGCAACCGTTACCGGATTCCGTCAAACTCCATTGCAACCGCATACAGTGCCGACCTTCTCGGCACCAAAGCTATTAAAATTGAGATGGGCGACAATTCCGGGTTTCTCTCCAACAAAGGAACCATGGTCAGCTCCTCTCAAGCCGGGATGGTGGAGATGATCTCAGCCGAGTTCAAACCAATTTTGAATGACATTTCCAAACTTATCCAAACCTTGGATACCACACTCAACAATATAAATTCAGTTATTGACCAAGATGCCAGGCGTAATATTGCCGGCTCGCTGTCAAATCTTAACGCCACCCTGGAAGCAACAAGAAGGCTTGCACAGTCCCTTGGCAACAGTGGTCCCCAAATAAATGAGGTGATCTCAAACGTGAACCAACTAACAAGCCAACTCAACCAAGGAACCACATCCCTTAACCGGAGCCTTGACAACGTATCGAGGATAACCGACTCACTTAGCAAAGCCGACTTGGCAGGCACTGTAAATTCATTCAAGGTTCTTTTGGAAAAGTTATCCGATCCTGACGGAAGCGTAGGGAAACTTATCTCCAGCGACACTCTCCACAACTCCGTCGAAGAGTTGATAAAAGAGCTGGATCAGTTGATAGGCAACATAAACAGCAATCCAAAAAAATATATCAGGATAAGTGTGTTTTAATTAAAAAATTTGTTTATATTTTGCTGTTTTTTAAGAAATTAAAATCAGCAAAAAAAACTAACATTTTTTTGGATTGAAAGACAACCAATTGTAATATTTTTAAATTTTGCAACTGATTTTACTTTTTTTTAACAAGAATTTATCCCCAAATTTGTTTTCCAAACTTAACCTTCACTCAAAATATGACTGATGCCAAACATACCCTGGTATGGAATAATTGTCTCCGTATAGTACGTGACATTATCCGTCCACAGAGCTTCAGGACATGGTTTGAGCCAATAAAAGCAGTTAAGCTTGCCGGATCTGTACTAACAATTGAGGTCCCTTCCAACTTCTTCCGGGAATACCTGGAAGAACACTACATCGACCTTATTGGGAAAGCTCTGAAAAGAGTTCTGGGAAAGGAGGCAAAGCTGGAATACAACGTAAGGGTTGTATCGGGAGAAGAACTTGTCACATATCCGCAACAACCTGCCGGGGAGATTCGCAACAAATCGGTACCATTCCCCAACCAGGCTCTCAACATCTCCAACCCATTTGTAATTCCCGGGCTGCAACAACTGGAAATTGACCCTCAGCTAAACTCACACTACTCATTCGAAAACTTCATAGAGGGAGAGTGCAACCGTCTGGCACGCTCGGCAGGCCTCAACATTGCAGCCAACCCTGGTAAGGGCACATTCAATCCTTTGTTCCTGTACGGGGGCTCCGGACTGGGAAAGACCCACCTTGCACAGGCCATTGGTATTGCCATCAAAAGGGAGTTCCCCGAAAAGATAGTGCTGTATGTAAGTGCCAACCGTTTCATGACACAGTACATGGACGCCACAACAGTAAAGAACAAACTTACCGACTTCCTCCACTTTTATCAGATGATGGATGTCCTGATAATAGACGACGTTCATGAGTTTTCGGGAAAAGCAGGTACCCAAAATGCCTTCTTCCATATATTCAGCCACCTCCATTCAATTGGAAAACAACTTATACTGACATCCGACAAAGCTCCGGTAGATCTCCAGGACCTGGAACAGAGGCTCCTCTCCCGGTTCAAATGGGGTCTGCTTGCAGAGCTGCTGCCTCCGGACTACAATACCAGGGTTGAGATCCTCAAGGCCAAAAGCTACAAGGACGGCATCTCGCTTCCCGAAGAGGTGATTTCTTATGTTGCCAACAGGGTAAGCACAAACGTCAGGGAGCTGGAAGGTACGCTTATTTCTCTTTTGGCCCACTCTACCCTCACCAACAGAAAGATAGACCTGGACCTTGCCGAAAGCCTTATAGAAAAACTGGTTACAAGGAACAAACCCGAAATCACAATAGACCGTATCCAAAAGATTGTTTGCGACTATTTTAAAATAGATTCGGACAAATTCCTAAGCTCATCCCGCAAACGGGAATTGGTGCAGGCTCGCCAGATTGCTATGTACCTGAGCCGCAATCACACCAATAATTCGCTTGCCTCAATAGGCTCACTTACCGGTGGCAGGGACCATGCAACAGTGCTTCACGCATACAACACTGTTTGCGATCTTTTGGATACCGACAGATCTTTCCGTAAATTCGTTGTCGACATAGAGACCCAGCTAAAATCCGGCTAACGGGATTCAATGGTTTCTGATTTATTAACACCCAAATAACTTCTATCATGGAGAGTTCCAAAATATTTTCATTATTTGACCAAATCACAAAGATTCCGAGGGAGAGTGGAAAAGAGGAAAAAATCATTGCTTACCTGATTGATTTTGCAAAGAGCAGGTCTCTTGAATATAAAAAAGATGATGCAGGCAACGTGCTGATCACCAAACCTGGTACTCCAGGCATGGAAAATGCGCCAACCGTGGTTTTGCAAAGCCATTCCGACATGGTATGTGAAAAGAACTCCGACAGTAATTTCAATTTTGATACCGATCCCATCCAATATGTTGAGGAAAACGGATGGCTGATAGCAAAAGAGACGACCCTTGGTGCAGATTGTGGAATAGGTATGGCGGCACAGCTGGCCATACTGGATTCGGATGATTTGGCGCATGGTCCGCTGGAAGCGCTCTTCACAACCGAAGAGGAGACCGGCCTGACCGGAGCACAATCCCTAAAACCAGGCTTTATTACCGGGAAAATACTTATCAACCTGGACTCCGAAGACGAGGGAGAACTCTTCATAGGATGTGCAGGAGGTATCGACACTACTGCTTTGTTTGAATACAAACCCGTGGCAGTGCCCGGAGGTATGCATTTTTTCAAAGCAGGTTTCTACGGTGCTACTGGCGGCCACAGTGGAGATGATATTGAAAAGAACCGTGCCAATGCCAACCAGCTCCTTTTCCGATTCCTTTTTGAGCTATCCAAAAAAGGTGAATTTTTACTTTGTCATGTGGACGGCGGGAACAAAAGGAACGCAATTGCCAGGGAGGCATATGCAGTAATAGCATTTGAAGGTGCTATGGAGAGTGTTGCCAAAGAGCTTTTTGAAAAGTGCGAAAAAGAGGTAAGGGAAGAGTACCTGGTTTCCGACCCCGAACTGTACGGCAAAATTGAAACAAACGAAAGCATCGATAAGTCCATAGACAGCCATACCGCAAACAGACTTATCCTGGCCATGAACGGAGTCCCACACGGCGTTCTGGCAATGAGCCAGGAGATACCGGGTCTTGTAGAAACCTCAACAAACCTGGCTTCAATTAAAATGATCGGCAACGGCACCATAAGGATAGGAACCAGCCAGAGAAGTTCCATAAACTCTGCACGTTATAATGCCGCAAACCGGATAGAGGCTTTGTTTACGCTGGCTGGAGCCAAAGTCAGCCATGAGAGTGAATACCCTGGATGGAAGCCCAGGACAGACTCACCCCTTCTGGAGATAAGCGTGGACTCATACACCAGGTTGTTCGGGAACAAGCCGGTTGTGAGGGCAATCCATGCCGGGCTGGAATGCGGGATGTTTCTAAAGACCTATCCTTATCTGGATATGATCTCATTTGGCCCTACAATCAAAAGGGCGCATGCTCCGGGAGAACGGCTCGAAATATCGACTGTGGACAAATTCCGCAGATTGCTCGAGGATGTACTTGCTAATTTAAAATAAAAACAATTATGGCCACAATGATAGCGCCGTCCATGCTCTCTGCAGATTTCGGGAACCTGGAGAGGGACATAGAGATGATCAACAAAAGCAAAGCCCATCTTTTCCATCTGGATATCATGGACGGAGTTTTTGTCCCCAATATTTCATACGGATTCCCTGTCATCTCTGCAATCGCGAAAAAAGCAAAAAAACCGATGGATGCCCATCTGATGATTGTCGATCCCGACAGGTACTTGGAAAACTTTGCCGTAGCAGGTGTCGAGTACCTGAGTGTCCACTACGAGGCATGTACACACCTGCACCGAACACTCCAAAGAATAAAATCACTGGGCATGAAAGCAGGGATTGCCCTCAACCCTCATACTCCGGTGGAAAATATCACAGATATCCTAGACCAGGCCCATTTTGTTCTGCTCATGTCGGTAAACCCAGGGTTTGGAGGACAAAGCTTCATTGAACACACTTACAATAAAATTGCAAGGTTACGCAAGATGATTGACTCCCGTAATTTGGATACACTGATTGAAGTTGACGGCGGAGTCTCACAAAAAAATGCCCCGCTTTTGGTTGAAAGCGGAGCAGATATACTGGTTGCCGGTAATGCTGTATTTTCCACTGCAGACCCTTTAAAGACAATAGAAGAGTTTTGCAGGGTGTGATTGCCTAGCTGATCAAATACTTGATTTCCTTGAAGTGGTACCTTTTCACGGTACCATCTTCTTTTTCCAGCAAAAGGCAGGCATTTTCGTCAATTCCTGTTATACGGGCCTCAATCACATTACCGCCGGGGGTCTCCTCATATTTGTGGAACTCATCCAGCCTGTACAAGGACTCCCTGTATTCGTTGTCCAAACGGTTGAATGTGGAGTTGGAAAGGAATGACATCAAAGGATAATAAATATCATATATACAACCCACCAATGCTTCCAGCTCCTCCTCCAGTACAAACTCCCTGCCCAGCAAATTTCTCATGGAAACAGGATTGGGGGCATCAGAAACAAACTTTGACTGGTTAACATTAAGACCAATCCCTACAATGGAACCTGACAAAGTGTCGCCCGACAAAAAATGTTCAATCAGAATCCCACATATCTTTTTGTCTTTAATGTAAATGTCATTGGGCCATTTTATCTTGGCTTCCAGCCCCCTGGAAAGCAGGTAACGTTTGATCCCAATAGTCACAACCTGAGCTATTACAAACTGTTTCTCGGCCTTGATGCTTTCGGGTTTGAGCACAATTGAAAAGGTCAGGTTCTTACCCTCTTCGCTCTCCCAGCTGGTACCCTTTTGACCTCTGCCACTTGTTTGGTAACTAGAAGCAAAGACTGTAAAATCGTCAGAACTCTTGAATTGCCTAATAGCCTCACTATTAGTAGAATCAACGGTGTTTAACCAATTAATCTTAAATGCCATATTAATTATTTTATTGTTGGTCTTAAAATTGCAGTAAATTTGTCAAAATTAAGGATCAAAAAAGACAATTATTGTGCCAATAAAGAAGAAAATAGTCTCTGCAGAGACGGAAACCAACAAAAAAAATACGGCTAACGACAATAGTGCCGATTTAAAAGAGATAAGATGTATTGCCGAGGCAATGCTGGACAAGAAAGCAAATTTTGTTTGCTCCCTTGACCTTAGGGAATCGGGTGCCTCCATTTGCGAATACTTTGTGATTTGCAATGCTGATTCCACGACCCAGGTAACAGCCATTGCCGACAACGTAGAAGAGATGATGCTGGAAAAATGCGGCCGAAAAGTCACCAGGATGCAGGGAAAGGAGAATGCCTTCTGGATCATAATGGACTACGGCTACATAGTGGTACACATTTTCCAGACCGAATACAGGCAATTCTACAGGCTCGAAGATCTTTGGGCAGATGCCGAAAAAACAACTTATCAGGACTAACAGATGGAACAGCAAAAAAACAATAAAAACCCGAAAAACCAGTTCCCAAAGGCTTGGCCTCCCAAATTCAACATAATATGGATTTACATAGTATTGTTGGGAGCAATCGCCTATATGTGGAGTTCTTACGACGGAGGTGAACCGTTAAAGACAGAGTGGATTACCGTAAAGGAAGAGATGGCTGCCAACGGTGACATCGAAAAGATGGTCTACGTTTCCAACCAAAACCGCACTGAGGTTTTCATCAGAAAAGACAGTCTTCACAAATATTCCGAAAAATTCGGAGGTAAGGAGCCCAAGTTTGGTCCCCAATTTTATTTTATAGTCTCATCCAATTTCAACCCCGAAGAGCAATTCGAAATCATCAGGAACGAACTCCCTGCTCAAAACAGGTTTTCGGTTGAGACCGAAGAGCGTACCAATTATCTTGGCAGAGCCCTCGAATGGTTGTTTCCCCTGTTGCTTATTGCAGCTCTGTGGATTTTCATGTTCCGGAGGATGAACAAAAATATGGGAGGCGGCGGCCAGGGAGGAGGCGGAATCTTTTCGGTGGGTAAATCTCAGGCAAAACTTTTTGACAAAGACAACAATACAAAGGTAACCTTTAAAGATGTCGCCGGACTGGAAGAGGCAAAGGTGGAGGTAATGGAGATAGTTGACTTTCTAAAGAATCCAAAGAAATATACAGCCCTGGGCGGCAAGATTCCCAAGGGAGCCCTGCTTGTAGGCCCTCCCGGTACTGGAAAGACGCTGCTTGCCAAGGCTGTTGCAGGCGAGGCCAACGTTCCTTTTTTCTCGATATCGGGATCGGATTTCGTGGAGATGTTCGTAGGTGTCGGAGCCTCTCGTGTAAGGGACCTCTTTAGACAGGCAAAAGAGAAAGCTCCATGTATCGTCTTTATCGACGAAATTGACGCAGTGGGCCGGGCCAGGAGTAAAAACGCCGGATTCTCCTCCAATGACGAAAGGGAAAACACCCTCAACCAATTACTCACCGAAATGGACGGGTTTGGTTCCAACTCCGGAGTCATAATACTTGCAGCCACAAACCGTGCCGACATCTTGGACAAGGCGTTGATGAGGGCGGGCCGTTTTGACCGCCAGATTCATGTCGATCTGCCCGAACTTAAAGAGAGGATTGATATCTTCAAGGTACACCTAAGGCCGTTGAAACTTGCCGAGGGTTTTGACATCGAGTTCCTGTCAAAACAGACACCCGGATTCTCCGGTGCCGATATTGCCAACGTCTGCAACGAAGCAGCCCTTATTGCTGCCCGTAACAACAAAGAGTTCATAGACAGGCAGGATTTCCTTGACGCGGTGGACAGGATAATCGGAGGACTGGAAAAGAGAAGCAAGATCATCTCTCCCCAGGAAAAGAGGACAATCGCATACCACGAAGCCGGGCATGCGACGGTCAGTTGGATACTGCCACACGCAAACCCTCTGCTCAAAGTTACAATCATTCCAAGGGGAAGGGCCCTGGGTGCCGCATGGTACCTCCCAGAGGAGAGACAGATCACCACTACCGAGCAGATGATGGATGAGATGGCCGCCACCTTGGGAGGCAGGGCCGCCGAAGAGATCATAAACAACAAAATCTCAACAGGAGCCCTCAGTGACCTGGAGAAAATCACAAAACAGGCATACGCAATGGTCTCATACCTTGGGATGAGCGATGCTGTCGGGAATATATCCTTCTACGACTCAACCGAATCCTCAGGGTTCAATATCGGCAAACCATACAGTGAAAAGACTGCAGAGCTGATCGATGCAGAGGCCAAAAGGTTTGTGGACCAATCCTACGAAACAGCAAAGCGGATTTTAAGGGAGAACATGGAAGGCTTTACCCGTCTGGCCGAGCAGCTTTTGGAAAAAGAGGTGATATTTGCAGAAGACTTGGAAAAGATTTTTGGCAAAAGACTTGGGAGCCAGCCTCCAACTGTTACTGAGCAGATAGAAAAGGAGATTGAGCACGAAATTGAACAGAGTCAAACTACTGAGAGCAGCCAAAATGAATAACACGGTAGTCCGCTCTCTGAGTGGCACACTCTTCGTAATAATAATGACAGGATCGTTACTGCTGAGTCCTGTCATTTTTGCTATGGTAATGCTTTTTTCCGTACTTGTAATGAGCCGCGAATTCCTCCACATTTCCAACAAAGGCAACTACCCTGCAACCACCAGGATTACATTGGCAGTCTCAGCTGCTGTTTATGCCTTGTTCTACTTCTACGGCTCCGGGCTTATGGCTCCAAGATACTTCTGGTTACTGGCATTGTTGATGGCAGCTATCCCTGTCTCTCTTTTGTACAGCAAGGACAAACCGGCAAAAACAATGGGGGATGGATACGAAAAAAGCGGTTTTTTCCTTATGGCTCCGGTATACACAGCCCTTCCTTTTGCTTTGACAAACCTGGTACTGTTTGACAGCCAACATAACCATAACCCCTACATACTACTATCTCTCTTTATCCTGTTGTGGAGCTGCGATGTCGGTGCATACGTCTTTGGAATGGCTTTTGGTCAGAAAAACGGACACAAGCTGTTCCCCTCTGTCTCTCCAAAAAAATCCTGGGAGGGTTTTTTTGGTGGAATGTTCTCTTCCCTGGTTACAGCATTTTTAATATACTATTTTGACTTGCTTGATTTTGGGTTTTTCCATATTGCTGCAATCTCAATTATTGTTTTCCTGTTTTCGGTTTTTGGTGATTTGGTCGAATCTCTTTTTAAACGTAATTTCGGTGTTAAGGATTCCGGAAACCTGATGCCCGGACATGGTGGATTACTGGACCGTTTTGATGGTGCCTTGGTTGCATTCCCGGTAGCAATAGCATACATAAAGATTTTTGAACTTTTTTAACACACATACACATATGCGCATACACAAAGAAGGATACCGGATCATAACCAACAGCTTTTTCATAATAGCAGCAATGGTTGCCCCTTTCTTTATATTTGCCCAAGGAACAAAATGCGGTATTATTGCCGGTTCCGTAGGATTACTCCTTTTTATACTCATTGTAAGGTTCTTCCGAGAGCCATCCAGGGAACCTCTTTTGGATCAAACGGCTGTTATTGCCCCTGCAGACGGGACAATAGTGATTGTTAAAAAAGTATATGAATCCGAATACCTTAAGGAAGAGTGCCTGCAGGTTTCCATCTTCATGTCGGTATTCAATGTACATGTAAACTGGTTTCCTGTTAAAGGAAAAGTCCTGTATTTCAAGTATCACCCAGGAAGGTACCTTGTTGCAATGCATCCTAAATCTTCTGAGAAGAACGAAAGGACAACTGTCGTGACCGAAACCAACGGCACCCGTATCCTCACCCGCCAGATTGCCGGATACATTGCCAGACGGATAGTTTGCTACGCAAAAGAGGGAAGTGATGTAAACGTTGGTGAACAGATGGGATTCATTAAATTCGGTTCACGGGTAGATCTTTTCCTCCCGATTGATTCCAGGGTGCAAGTGACAAAAGGTCAAAAAGTAAAAGCTCTGCAAACTATCATTGCAAAGCTTCCCCAAGAAGGCGAAATTGCCTCCTGATATTTCTTCTGTTTACCTACAATAATGCAGCCATCTGCCCGGCCACATCACTGGCGGCCATGGCTGCTGCTTCATCAAACCGGGATTCATCGTAAATACTACCCTCTTTTTTCCAGGCAAAAAGGATATCCCTGGAAATATTGACCAATAAACCGCAATTGTCGTTCATTCCGTACTTGGCAACTTCGTGCAGACTGCCTCCCTGTGCTCCTACACCCGGGACCAAAAAGAAGTGGTCAGGAGATGTTTTCCTTATCTCTGCAAGTTTTTGGGGGCGGGTTGCTCCTACCACAAACATGGTGTTGTCAATGCTCCCCCATGTCATAGCCTTTTCTATTACCATGTTATATAGCGGACATACCGGTTGTTCATCTCCCTGGACATTTGTAACCACACCCTGCATCTCAAAATCATCTGCAGAGGGATTTGAAGTTAACGCGAGCACCACTGCCCATTTTCCTTTATATTTCAAAAAGGGGTCCACCGAATCACGTCCCATATAGGGAGCAACCGTTACTGCATCGCAATCCATCCTTTCGAAAAAAGCGTGAGCATACCTCTCTGCAGTGTTGCCAATATCACCCCTTTTGGCATCAGCAATAATAAAGAGGGAAGGATCTTTTTCCCTTATATATTCAATTGTCATCTCCAGCTCCCTCCATCCGGAAGAACCCTCGGCCTCATAAAAGGCAACATTTGGCTTGTATGCAACAGCAACACTGTGAGTGGCGTCAATGATAGCTTTGTTGAATTCAAACAACGGGTACTCCCTTTGTTTTAAGAAAGAAGGGATGAGTGCCGGGTTGGTATCCAACCCGATGCAAAGAAAACTCTTTTTCCTGATTATATTGGAATATAACTCTTTATAGTCCATTATTGACCACTCTCCTTAAGTCTTTCTGAGTTTTCGGCAATCTGCAATTGGTCAAGGACATCCTGTATTGCCCCATCCATGAATACCGGCAGGTTGTACATTGTATAGTTTATCCTGTGGTCAGTCACCCTTGATTGTGGATAGTTGTAGGTACGGATCTTTGCAGAACGGTCACCTGTAGAGACCATGGTCTTTCTTTTGGCCGAAATTTCGTTGAGGTATTTTTCGTATTCCAGATTGTAGATCCTTGTGCGAAGCTCTGCCAAGGCCTTCTCGTAGTTTTTGATCTGAGACTTTTCGTCCTGGCACTGTACTACTATTCCTGTAGGCATATGGGTCAAGCGTATGGCAGAATAGGTTGTGTTCACTGATTGCCCCCCAGGCCCCGAAGAGCAGAAGGTATCTTTTCTCACATCACTGATATTAAGCTCTATGTCAAACTCGTCCGCTTCGGGCAAAACAGCAACTGAGGCAGCCGATGTATGAACCCTTCCCTGGGTTTCGGTCTGCGGGACCCTTTGAACCCTGTGCACACCACTTTCATATTTGAGCACTCCGTAAACGCCATTACCGGAAACCTTGCATATAAGCTCCTTGAATCCACCCGAAGTACCCTCCGACTGGCTGTTGACTTCCAATTTCCAACCCTTTCTCTCGGCAAACTTGGAATACATCCGAAAAAGGTCACCTGCAAAAATGGAAGCTTCATCCCCTCCTGCACCTGCCCTTATTTCCAGGATTGCATTTTTGGAATCCTGAGGGTCGGCAGGAATCAGTAATAGCTTTATTTCTTCTTCCATCGGAGGAATCTGATCTTCCAGCATGGCAATCTCCTCTTTGGCCATTTCCCTCATCTCCTCGTCCTTTTCATTCATAAGCAACTCCTTGGAAGATTCAAGGTTTCCAATCAGCTGACGATACTTTTCACCCGCCTCTACCAACGGCTCCAGCTCCCTGTACTCTCTGTTAAGGGCTACATATTTTTTCATGTCCGACATAACGGCCGGGTCCGATATCTGTTGGGATAGAGACTCGAACTTTTCCTTTATACCGGAAAGTTTAGACAAAAGACTGTTATCACTCATATAATTTAAATTGCCTGCAAAAGTAGTTAAAAACCCTCAATTATTAAAATCACCAAAAAAAGGGCCGCAAAAGCAGGCCCTTTCAAAGTTGTCCGGAAAAAATGTCAAATCAAATATTAACCCAAAAACAACTTCATGTCTTCGTCGACGCTTTTGATACCGGCTATTCCAAAGTTGGAAACCAACACATTTACAACATTTGGCGAGAGGAATGCAGGTAGTGTAGGGCCAAGGTGGATGTTTTTCACACCCAGGGAGAGCAAGGCCAGCAGTACTATAACCGCTTTTTGTTCGTACCACGCAATATTGTAAGCTATTGGCAACTCATTGATATCATTGGCATTGAACACCTCTTTGAGTTTGAGGGCAATCACTGCCAGTGAGTAGGAGTCGTTGCATTGACCGGCATCCAACACTCTTGGAATACCTCCGATATCTCCCAAAGGAAGCTTGTTGTAACGATACTTAGCGCAACCAGCTGTAAGGATAACAGTATCTTTAGGCAGAGCCTCGGCAAACTCGGTATAATAGCTGCGGTCTTTCATCCTGCCATCGCATCCTGCCATCACAAAAAACTTCTTGATAGCTCCGCTTTTCACTGCTTCCACAACCTTGTCTGCCAAAGCAAATACCTGTGCGTGTGCAAAACCTCCTATTATCTCTCCTGTCTCAATCTCTGTAGGAGCAGCACATCTTTTTGCATGCTCTATCACTGGTGAGAAATCTTTTGCCTTTCCATCCTTCCTCTCTTCGATATGTATGAAACCGGGAAATCCCGACGAACCCGTAGTATAGATACGGTCTTTGTATGTTGCATTGGCCCTGGGAGGAACAATACAGTTTGTGGTAAAGATAACCGGCCCGTTGAACGATTCAAAATCCTGGGTTTGTTTCCACCACGAGCTACCATAGTTGCCCACAAAGTGGCTGTATTTCTTGAATGCCGGATAGTAGTTTGCAGGGAGCATCTCGGAGTGTGTGTAAACATCCACACCAGTCCCGTCGGTCTGCTTTAGCAACTCTTCCATATCCTTGAGGTCGTGGCCCGAGATAAGGATTGCGGGATTGTTCCTGACACCAATGTTCACCTTTGTGATTTCGGGATTTCCATAGGCAGAGGTATTGGCTTTATCCAGAAGGGCCATAACCTTTACACCAAACTCACCGGTCTTCAATACCAGAGCCGTTAGCTCATCAGCCGACAAGTTATCGTTTGTCACATCCACAAGAGCTTGTTGCATGAAAGCATATATATCGTTCTCTTCATGACCCAGGTTGAATGCATGCTCTGCATAAGCAGCCATACCTTTCAAGCCGTATACAGTAAGCTCCCTCAAAGAACGTACATCTTCATTCTCTGTGGCAAGGACACCAACCTCTGTTGCCTTCGTCTCCATAACTGCAACGTCCCTGGAACTCCAGAAAGCGCCTTCAAAAAATATAACATCAATATTTCCACCTTTTGAAACAAATAGTGCCCTCAGGCTATCCCTCAAATCAATCGCCTGGTTTACACGGGTAATAAAACGATCCCGATCAAAATTGGCATTGGTGATAGTCATGAAAAGAGAATCGGTGACAAACTTGTTGACCTCTGCACTCTCCTCACCCATTTCCCTCAAGCGGACTGAATAATGTGAGATACCTTTGCAAAGGAATAAAAGTAAATCTTGGAGGTTTGCAACATCAGGAGTCTTTCCGCAAACTCCGCTGATTGTACAACCTGTGTTTTTTGCAGCTTCCTGACATTGGAAACAAAACATGTTACTCATAAAACGTTAATTTATTTAATGGTTAATATTCGATTTAACAATGCAAAACTACCTTTAAACGAACCAATAATGTGTAACATTTGTTACACTTGCATAAATATTCTAATTTCGTTAAAAAAAGATGATTGAGATGATTCCTGACCTTTCCCAATGCCCGGTATGCAGTGCCTTATCTCCCGAAAACCGCAAGGAACTCTTCGAAAACATGCAATACCGCTCCCAATCATACAACAAAGGTGAAGTTATTGCAAGGCAAGGCGACAAATGCAAATACCTCTACATTTTATTGAAAGGGTCTGTCAAAACCGAGATGATAACCGAAACCGGCGGTCAATTGACTATCGAAATCATCAAAGCACCACGACCACTCGCCTCTGCATTTTTATTTGCCGAAAACAATACTTTTCCGGTGGATGTCATTACCCTGGAGGACTCTTGTTTACTGTTGATTCCCAAAGAGGAGGTAATACAGCTATTTCAAAAAGATGCTGCCTTCCTTCAAAGGTATATCACATACAACTCAAACAAAACCCAATTTTTGTCACATAAACTCCAAGTATTGACAATCAAGACAATCAAGGGGAAACTAGCACATTATATTTTAGAACAACTCTCTGTTTGCCATTCAATAAGCCCCTCCATCAATACATTTTTCATGGATAAGAACCAGACCGAACTGGCCAAGTACTTTGGAGTAACCCGCCCCGCCCTTGCCAGGACTCTTTCCGAAATACAGCAAGAGGGTGCAATTGAAACGCAAAGAAATAAGATAACTGTTATTGACAAGAGGGCGCTACAAAACATGCTGGCCTGATATTCAGCAATAAACAGCAAGAAACTTTCCCGGAACTCCTTTTTTGATAACTAGTATCTATTTTGTATTAACATTAATCTATTTGACTTATCACTTCCAAGAACTTATCTTTGTTCCTACAATAAAATAAAAACAGAAAAAAATGGAAGAGAAAAACTACTCAATGCCTCGTATAGGCGATCCGGCTCCCGAGTTCAAAGCAGTAACAACACAGGGCGACATCAATTTCCCCGGGGATTACAAAGGAAAGTGGGTGATACTGTTTAGCCACCCTGCAGACTTTACTCCTGTTTGCACATCGGAATTCATGACATTTGCCTCAATGGCGCAAGATTTTGAAAAACTAAATTGCCAACTTGTGGGGCTGTCGGTTGACGGTCTTTACAGTCATATTGCCTGGCTCCGTACAATCAAGGAAAAAATCCAGTACAAAGGGATGAAAGATATTGAGGTAAAATTTCCCCTCATAGAAGACATCACAATGAATGTTGCCAACAAATATGGGATGATCCAACCAGGGCAAAGTTCCACAAAGGCGGTAAGGGCAGTATTCTTCATTGACCCAAAAGGTACAGTAAGGGCTATTATATACTATCCACTGGAAATCGGGCGTAATTTTGACGAACTCAAAAGAACCCTTATTGCCCTCCAGACTGCAGACAACTTTAAGGTGGCCCTCCCGGCCGACTGGCGCCCCGGAGACGACGTCATAGTACCTACAGCCGGTTCTTGCGGTGTGGCACAGAGCAGGATGAGCGGCCAGGAAGATGGAGTCACATGTCACGATTGGTTCTTTTGCACAAAGAAGCTATCCAAAGAAGAGGTTGAGTCCAAACTTGGCAAATAGCTGCCCTATCTATTTTGATACAAGAGTAACGAAAAAAGCTGCCTTAAAACAGGCAGCTTTTATTAATTATATTGGCAGACTAGTCGTTGTACTCCGCCAGAATATCCTTAACCTGGTGGGGTTCCACGCGACCGTAAACCTTCTCTCCGATCAGCACTACGGGTGCAAGCCCGCAGGCTCCCACGCAACGAAGGCAATCGAGGGAAAACTTACCATCTTCGGTAACTCCTCCTACCTTGATATTAAGCAGGGACTTGAACTCATCAACCACCTTCTCGGCTCCACGAACATAGCAGGCAGTACCCATGCAAACCGAAATCGCATGACGGCCTTTGGGTGTCATTGTAAAGAAGGAGTAGAAAGAGACCACACCATACACTTTGGCTATAGAGATCTTAAGTTGTTTTGCAATCTCACGCTGGACATCCTCAGGCAGGTAGCCAAACTCGCTTTGTGATCTGTGCAACACATTTATAAGCTCTCCCGGATCGTTGTTGAAAGAGTTACAAATGTCTTTAATAGTCTTAATATGACTTTCTTGTATTTTGAATGTACTATTCATAGCCTCTAAATTTTATCTTTCTCAAAATAGTGTGTATGGAGCAAGTGGTGTGCCTTTTCGCTCATCGGATGTCCAAGGAACTCTTCATACAGTTTGATTATGTAAGGGTTCTCGTGGGATTTACGAATCTGTTTGCTGGCATCTTCACGGTATATTGCCTCGAACCTTGCGCTGATTATATTTGAGTCACCATGGTGCAAAGGCTGACCGGCACCGCCGATACAACCACCCGGGCAAGCCATGATTTCGATGGCGTGGAAGTTGTACATTCCGGAACGGATCCCATCCAAAAGCTTACGTGCATTACCCAGTTGATGAGCAATTCCGATGTTGATGGGAATACCGTCAAAATCGATTGTAGCCATTCGGATACCCTCCAGTCCTCGAAGCTCATCAAAATCAATTTTTTGAAGTTTCTTGCCGGTATGGAGTTCGTATGCAGTGCGGACAGCAGCCTCGATCACACCACCTGTAGCACCAAAGATAACCCCGGCACCGGTTGACTCTCCCATAGGATTGTCGTAATCCTCCTCGGGCAGGGTATTGAAATTGATGTTGGCAGCTTTGATCAGACGAGCCAACTCCCTGGTAGAGATAGAATAGTCCACATCGGGATTGCCATCTACCTTGAACTCGTCACGTTCACACTCATATTTCTTGGCAAGACAAGGCATAACCGAAACCACAACCAAATCTTCCCTCTTTACATTCATCATGTCGGCGAAGTAAGTTTTGGCTATGGCCCCAAACATTTGTTGTGGAGAGCGAGCTGTGGATGGTACATCCAGCATGTCCTGGTAGTTATGCTCAAAGAAATTGACCCAGGCAGGGCAACATGATGTCAATATAGGAAGTTTCACATCCTTATCACCTGCAAGGTGCTTGGTCAAACGGTTAAGCAATTCCGTTCCCTCTTCCATGATTGTAAGGTCGGCTGCAAAATCGGTATCAAAAACCTTGTCAAAACCAAGGGTTCTCAATGCTGCCACCATTTTACCGGTAACAAGGGTTCCTGCAGGCAGTCCGAACTCCTCTCCCAAGGCAGCCCTTACTGCAGGAGCAGTTTGTACAATCACGGTTTTCTTGGGATCGGCAAGAGCACGGATTACCTTGTTTGTATCATCAAACGGGGTAAGGGCACCAGTGGGGCAAACTGCCACACACTGCCCGCAGAAGGTACAAGGGGAATCTTCCAGGTCTTGCTCAAAAGCAGGAGCAACAACCGACATAAAGCCCCTGTTTACAGCACTCAAAGCACCAACAGTCTGTACATCGTTACATATGGTTTCGCAACGGCGGCACATGATACATTTGTCCATGTCCCTGTTAAGGGCCGGGGATGCATCCTTACGGTAAGTAGACACCTCTGCATTTTCGACAGCATGTATCTCCCTGATTCCCATTTTTTGGGATAATTCCTGCAAGTCACATTGCCCCGAAGAGGAACAGGTGAGACAAGCTGCAGGATGATCCGAAAGGATTAGCTCCAGAACTGTTTTCCTGGCATTCAGCACCCTCAGGGTATGGGTTTTCACAACCATCCCCGGAGTACACTCTGTGGAACACGACGGAGCAAGGTTTCTTCTTCCCTCTACCTCAACAACACACACACGGCAACCACCGGGACGGTTCTCAATATTTAGGTGCTCCAGGTTCAGATAGCACAGAACCGGGATATCAATCCCAATTTGTTTCGCTGCCTTGTAGATGGTAGTACCTTTATCTACCTCTACCTCGATTTTATCTATAGTTAATTTTATCTTTTCCATGGAAGTGGATTATTGAACATGAATAGCTGTGAATTTACACTTGTCGTAACAAGCACCGCAACGGATACACTTGTCTACATCAATCACGTGGGGTTGGCGTTTTTCACCGGTGATTGCACCTACAGGGCAAGCCCTTGTACAGGCAGTACAACCGGTACATTTGTCGGTGATTATGGTGTATAGCTTGAGGGCTTTACAACTTCCGGCAACGCAAATCCTCTCCCTTACGTGTGCCAGGTACTCATCCCGGAAGTGCTCAAGGGTAGAGAGCACAGGGTTCGGAGATGTCTGGCCCAAACCGCACAACGAAGTGTCCTTGATAACACGGCTAAGGTTTTCCAGGTATTCGAGGTCATCCTCGGTACCTTTACCTGCACAAATTTTCTCAAGTATTTCGTGAAGCCTCTTGTTTCCTACACGGCAAGGAGCGCATTTCCCGCATGACTCTTCCACAGTAAATTCAAGATAGAACTTAGCAACTGAAACCATACAGTCGTCTTCGTCCATTACAATCATACCTCCCGACCCCATCATGGAGCCTGCAGCCAACAGATTGTCAAAATCGATAGGTGTATCCAGGTGCTTCTCGGTAAGACATCCGCCCGAAGGGCCTCCGGTCTGGACTGCCTTGAACTTCTTGCCATTTTTGATACCGCCGCCTATTTCGAAGATTACCTCCCTGAGTGTTATACCCATAGGGACCTCGATCAGGCCTACGTTGTTGATCTTTCCTGCAAGCGCAAACACCTTTGTCCCTTTTGATTTTTCGGAACCGATACGTGAATACCAGTCTGCTCCTTTAAGGTAAATCACAGGGATGTTGGCAAAAGTCTCGACATTGTTAACGTTGGTAGGTTTTCCCTTGTAACCCTTTTCGGCAGGGAACGGAGGTTTCACTGTAGGCTCACCCCTTAATCCTTCCATAGAGTGGATAAGCGCAGTCTCCTCTCCACATACGAATGCTCCGGCACCATACTTAAGTTCTATATCGAATTCAAACCCGGTCCCCATAATATCACTTCCCAGCAAACCATACTCACGGGATTGTCGGATTGCAGTCTTCAACCGTTGGATAGCAAGCGGGTATTCGGCCCTGATATAGACCAACCCTTTGGTTGCACCAATGCAATAACCGCAAATTGCCATAGCTTCGATTACCGAGTGAGGGTCACCCTCAAGAATGGAACGGTCCATGAATGCCCCGGGGTCTCCCTCATCGGCATTACAAACCACGTATTTTTGGTCGGCTTTGTTTTTGGAAGCAATCTCCCATTTGAGACCGGTGGGGAATCCTCCGCCGCCACGACCGCGCAATCCTGACTTTTTGAGTTCATCTATCGCCTGCTCCGGGGTCATGCTTTCAAGGATCTTTGCAATGGCAGCATAACCGTCACGGGCAATGTACTCGTCAATGTTTTCGGGATCGATGAAACCACAGTTCCTTAAAGCTATCCTGAGCTGTTTCTGATAGAAGCCCATATGTTTGGAGTCTTCTATGTGTTTTTGGGTTTCGGGATCTTCGTAAAGCAGGCGGGTAACCTTCCTTCCTTTCAAAATGTGTTCCCTTACAATCTCTTCACAATCCTCGGGTTTTACCTGTGTGTAAAATGTGTTGTCAGGAACAATCTTTACAATCGGGCCTTTTTCGCAAAAACCAAAACAACCGGTAGTAACCACCTGGGCATCGTTTTCCAGACCCAGATTTTTCAATTCTGTGTTGAGGTTCTTAATAACCTCGTCGCTCTGCGAGGCCCGGCATCCGGTACCTCCGCAAACCAGCAAGTGCATTTTGTACTGTGCCATAAACTCTACTTTTTCTCATTAATTGTCTGATAGTTGGTTGGAATGACACCATCGATCAGTTCTCCGTTTACGATATACTTCTCTACAATGTCAATTGCCACTCTGGAGTCTACATTTCCGAAGACAACCGGATCTTTGCCGGGTATCTTGACCTCGATTGTAGGCTCGGCGTAGCAATAGCCCATACACCCACCCTGGGTTACCACGGCAGGTATCTTCTCCTTCTCTATCTTCTCAATGAGAGTGTTCATGACCGTCCTGGCCCCGGCAGCAATACCACATGTTGCCATCGCCACGCGGACCTGAACAAGAGATTCCGGCGAGTTGCTCTTTTCACGGATGTTCATTCCGTGCTCGAGACTTTGCTTCATCTTGCGCAAATCGTCTAGGGATTTGATTTTATTCATACTATTTATAATTTGGTTTAATATCTCCGAATTATCCTCTAAAAGTAGAAATTTAATAACGAATACAAAAATTAATTTAACAAAATAATAGATTAGGATGCAAAAAAACAATACTTTTTGTTAAATAATATTGCCAATTATAATAATTTTCATTACAATTTGTAACCACTTTCTCTCCAATCTCCTGTTTGTAAATCTTATGTAAAAAATTAAAAAAAATCATAAAATGGCTTGTTTTTTTAGGGTTTGTGCAAGCAGAGGCATGGCAATGGAAAACCTCTCCCTTATGTAACTTGCCCTTATGCCTCCCAAATGGGGTGCGTTTGGGTCCAGCACATAGATTTCGGCAGCGGGGGGGGCATGCCGCACCAAACCGGCAGCAGGATAAACTGCAAGGGATGTTCCTGCCACAATCACCAGATCGGCCTGTCGGATGATTCCGGCTGCCTTACTTAAAAGGGGCACCTCTTCGCCAAAGAAAACAATATGGGGCCTCAATTGCCCGCCTTTGGGACAGAGATCTCCGACAACCACATCACCGTCCACCTCACAAACATAAGAAGGGTCTTTCATACTACGGCATTTGGTAAGCTCGCCATGCAGGTGCAAAACCTTGGTGCTTCCTGCTCTTTCGTGCAGATTATCTACATTTTGTGTGATTATTTCCACATCATAGTGGCTCTCCAGGCTGGCTGCAGCATAGTGTCCTTCGTTTGGAGTTACATCCTTTAGCTGCCGGCGCCTGGCGTTATAAAACCCGAGTACCAGCTCGGGGTTCCTTTGCAGCGCTTCGGGAGTGCAAACATCCTCAATACGGTGTTTTGCCCAAAGACCGTCCGAGGCCCGGAAGGTTTCCAGACCACTGTCGGCACTTACTCCTGCTCCCGTGAGCATAACCAGCTTTTTCCTATTCATTTACATCATCCCCTTTTATATCTTCAATATTTGCCCTTACCATATCGGTGAGCATTCTGATCACGGAGGGGTCATTCAGGGGAAGACCCTCAAGGACCTCTTTCACCTCAATAGTATCGAACAGGTAAACTTTATCATTGAATATGTAAGAAAACCTGAAATCCTTTTCGGGATTTGCCGCAACCATCAGTATCACGGTGTTGGCAACATCTCCAAGAGGAGGCCGGTCAATGTGGTCCAGTTCGAATGTTGCTTTGACTGTAGTTCCCTGTCCGGGCTCCGAATACACCGCCAGATCACCACCGCTTTGCCTGGCAGAGTCCCGGAACAGCGGAATACCCATACCCACCCTCCGGGTTGTGCGTGAAGTAAAGAATGGATCGTCAAGACTCTCCACTTGCTTTGCAGTCATACCTTTTCCGTTGTCAGTAATCTCAATTACCATCAAATTGTCTGGCTCAAGTTCTTTAACGGTAATACTGATCAATGAAGCTCCCGCCGAAAGGGAGTTTTGGATGATATCAATTATATGGAGCGACAAATCATTCATATTAAATGTCATTATAAACAAACTGCCCCACGGACGACCCTCTGATTGCAATAGCAACCGCTTCGAATGAAAAAACGGGGATATCCAGTTCGGTACAGTACTTTCCAATGTCTTCCGGGAAATGTGCATCCGAGGAACAGATAAATCCACGTTTGGAAACCAACTTGTTTTTTTGGAGAAAATGAGGCGCATCGCATTTAGGAGAGAGCTCAAAGGCATCAACATCCAATCCTGGAGGTATAAAGCCCAGCTGGCTGATCAGTGAATTTGCCTTTTTGTCTATATGGGCCGGTATCACCATCCCACCCAGTGCGTGCACGAAGTCCACTACCTGGTCCAGGCTCTTGTTGATAGCTCCTATCAACAGATTCTCCTCTTGGTACAATACCTCCTCATTCTCATCCACTACCAACTGGTAACCAAAAAAATCGGGATCGTTTTGCACCTTTATCAGACTGGAAGACAAATACTCCTGCAACAACCCGAGGTTTTCACTGCCATCTACAAAGACCAAAACATGAACCTCCTCTTTGGTTGTAACCTCCGCCCCGCATATCACGTGAAGTCCGTTTCGTGTACCAAGCTCTTTTATTATGGGAGCTTGCATGGTTGAATTATGGTCAGTGATTCCAATGACAGAAAGACCTCTTTGCAGGGCCTTCCCTACTATAGCAGCAGGAGTCATCTCAATATCGCCACACGGCGACAACAGTGTGTGTATATGAAGGTCTGCCTTCACTTTAAAAGCTGGTAGAGCTTTCCGCAAAGCTCAAAAGCCTCTTCATTTGTCCCTAGAACAGGAATTCCTTCGGTTTCGGATAATTTGAGGGTATCAGCATCGGGTGCAAATTCCTTCACCAGGATGACTGCACTAAGGTCTTTGAGAGAGGCAACACCCATAATGTTCTTGTGGGTCTGAAGTGTAATCCAAACTTGTCCCTCTTTGGCAAACCCCATCACATCGGACAGCAAATCCGAGCAATAACCACCGGTAACCTCCTTGTCAAGGTTTTCGGCACATGAATAAACCACAAGGTCCAGTTTTTCGACAATTTCGGCTAATTTCATTTTTAATGTATGTTAAATCAATTTATTCGTTTTTAAAACGGTCAGAGCCCCAGATCCCCTCCATGATCTGGATAGCCTCTTCAAGTGAAATCTCCCCTTTTTTCTCTAATATGGTCCGGAGGAAAATACAAGCATTCACCTTTGCCTGCCCCCTGACCACATCCTCGGCAAGGGCCTCGCAACTTGGGGCTCCGCAGGCACCGCAATCAATCCCGGGTAACACTTTTTTGAGTTTGCGGGCATTCTCCATCTTCTCTATTGCCATGGTAATATCCCTGTCGTACTTGACCATCGAACGTGGTTCAATTTTGTCCATATGAACAATAGCCGAGCAATAGTTTTTGTAATCAAAGATAAGATGATGGGTTTCGGGCATTTGGGATGCATAGTTGCGGAGGCTCCTGGCAGTGAGGAATCTGTTTCGGTAAGAGAGAATCCCTCCTGCACAGGACTCGTCACACGCCCTGATTTCCAGGAAATCCAAATCCTTTATCTCTTCGTTTTCGAGCTTTTCAAGGAAGTCGATAACGTTTTTCATCCCGTCAATTGCAATTGTCTTTCCTTTTATATGCCTGGACTCACCCCCGGTAGTGGGAAACAAAACTCCTTTGGAAGAGATTGCCCCGTTTATCCTGATTGTCCCGGTAATCGGGATTCTTTGTTTGTATGCCAGGTAAACTTTATTAAAAAAGAAGTCCATGTTGATCACTCCGTTGATCGGGGAGGTGTATCCTCCCACCGGAGATTTGACAGCCGCTATCTTTCCGATACAAGGAGTCAAATAAAAAATCCCATACCCGGATTCCTCAACACCTTCCCTTTCGAACCTTTTTTTATAATACTGGGCAGTGATTTCTATTGGCGGCAAAAGCTTCATGATGTTGTCAACAAGGGAGGGAAAACGTACCTGGATCAGCCGGATCACTGCCGGGCAAAAAGAGGAGATCACCGGCTTTTCGGCATCGTGAAGATAATCATTGATTTCATCGATCAGGGTATCCACACTCTGCTCAACTGCACAAACTTCGGTAAACCCAAGCTCTCCTATAATATCGTATATGATCTTCCTTGGAACAGAGTCATCAAACTGGGCAAAGAAAACCGAGGGTACCAGCAACACCCTGTGTTTGTAATTATAGATCTGTTTGAAATCATCATCCATAACCCCGATAGCCCTGGTGGGGCACACCCTGTAACACTCACCGCAATCAATGCACCAGTCGGCGTGGATTCCTGCTTTACCTCCGGTAACCCGCAGTGCCTCCGTGGGACAAACCTTGATACAATGTGAGCACCCAATGCAAATATCAGTTGATATCTGGAGCGCCCTGTTGTATTTTGTTTGTTTGTCCATACACCAAAGTTAAGAAAAATTAATCTCTATATTGAGTGTTGTTCCTTCGCCTACCCGGGTTTCTATAGAGAATGAGTCAGCATTGTCGCTGATGTTTGGCAGCCCCATGCCTGCCCCAAAGCCCATTTCCCGAACCGATGGCGAAGCTGTTGAGTATCCTTTTGTCATGGCAAGGGGCACATCCGGTATTCCGGGACCTTCGTCCTCCAGCCTTAACTTGATACCCTCCCCGTCGATGTTCACGTAAATCACTCCTCTGTATGCATGTGCCACAATATTGACCTCTGCCTCGTAAAGGGCCACCACAACCCTTTTGATGACAGATGGGTCTACACCTAGTTGTTTGAGAGTCTTCTTGACTTGTGAAGACGCGGTCCCGGCAATAGTAAAATCGCCTCCCTCTACCTTGTACTCAAATTGCATGTCAATAAACAGGATTAAGCCCGGCAGAATATAGAAGCCCCGAACATTTGTACAGGGAGTGTTTGCTGGTTATTATCAGTATGTTGTTTTCCAGGGCAAGGTCAAGCATTTCGGGGGTAACCTGTTTGCCTCGGCAAAGCAAGATATATGGGGCATCCGACATCTCTGCAGTCCTTACCGACTGGATATTTGCCAAGCCCGTAACCAACAGGAAATGGTCCTTTTTCAAGGTAAGAACATCACTCATGAGGTCAGATGCAAAGGCACAATCCACACTCTCGGTAAGCCTGTGCTCTCCGCACGCAACAACTCCATCCACAATGGAACAAACTTCGCTCAGCAACATATTTAATCAATTTTTTTAATGTAACACCTTCTTCTCATATATGGCTCGTAACCATATCTCTCCCACACCTTGTAGGCAGAGTTGTTTTCGGCCTGCGGGTTGGTTATGGCATATTTTATCGTGCCTCTTTCCAGGTTGGTTGCTATATGTGTATGGTAAATTGAGGAGATTCCTTTGTTTTGCCACTCCGGGGCAGCTCCAAGGATCATCAGGTCGATCGTGTCATATTTCTTGAATTCCCTCAATATATGGAAAAGTCCGAAAGGGAAAAGTTTCCCTTTGGCTTTTTGGAATGACTTGGACATATTGGGGAAGCAAACACCAAAAGCGGCTATGTTATCATGCTCGTCCACGATAATGCATGTGAGCTCCTCCCTCAGCTTTGGAAAATACTCCTTGGCTATTTGGGCTATCTCGGCCTTTGTCAAGGGTATAAAATTGTCTATATCACGGAAACTTTCGTTGTAACTACGAAAAAAGCTGTCAATGAAGCTATCGAAGTTCTTCATGTTTTTGATGTCCAATATTCGCAGCTTATGCTTATCAAGAAGCATCTGATTGATCCTGCGTATCTTATCAGGAACGCCGACATCTGCCTTGAGTTTGACCTGCACCCAGTCTATCTGCTTTTCCATTCCCAGCTCTTCCATTATGTCGTTGTAGTATGGGTAGTTGTATAGGCAGTTGACAGGAGGTAGATTTTCGAACCCCTCGGTCAGCATTCCCTGACGGTTCCATGTGTTGTAGCCAAGAGGACCGTGCATTTCGGCCATTCCCAACTCACGGCCCCACTCCGAAACCTTTTGCAGCAACAAAGAGGCAACCTCTTTGTTGTTTATGAAGTCGAACCAGCCAAACCGCACCCTGTTTTCGTTGTGGTACTCATTGGACCTGGGATTGTATATTCCGGCTATCCTGCCGGCAATCTCGCCGGAACCATCTGTTACCAACCACATTTTGAGCTTGCAATATTCAAGCGAAGGGCTGCTTGTCAAAACTTTGAATTCATCCGAATCCAGAACCGGAACGTATTGTTTGTTGCCACGGTATAATTTATGGGGGAACTTTATGAATTTCTTAATCTCTCCCGGGCTATTAACCTCTTTTATTATGAATCCCATCAATTGTTTCTGTTTAGGTTTGCGTAGGTATCAGCCTACAAATATACAAAAAAAGATCTTGCTGAATTTTAAATAGAGTTATGATCCTCATGAAAACTGCAAATCAAATGGTCAAGGGCAGTCTGGGCTGCAATGCAGCCAAAAACAGCCGGCATATAAGATATAGTGCCAACCTGGGATTTCTTGTTTTGCTCCTCCACCTCAATGATGGCCGAGGTGTCGGGCAACTCTTCCGAAAAGACCACTTTGAAACCTTTGGAAATACCCAGCTTCCTCAATCGTTTCCTGAGCATGTAAGCCAAAGGACAATTAAATGATTTGGAGAGATCTTTTACCCTAATCTTGGCAGCATCCCTTTTGGCTCCTGCCCCCATTGAACTTACCAATGGAATCCCTTTGGACAATGCAAACTGTATCAGGGCAATCTTTGGGGAGAGAGTGTCTATTGCATCTACTATGTAATCCAGATCAAATGAACCCAGTAGCTGCAAAACTGTCTCCTCTTTCAAATATGCTTCAATTATTGTTACCCCTGCATTGGGATTGATTTCTTTGATCCTTTGCTCCATCAGAACTGCCTTGGATTTACCCATATTGGAATCCAGGGCCAACAGCTGCCTGTTTTTGTTGGATGGAGCAACCACGTCGCAATCCAGGATTACCAAATTGCCAACCCCTGCCCTTGCAATCATCTCGGCAGCATAGGCTCCCACTCCGCCAAGCCCGATGATGGCAACCTGCTTCCCGGAAAAATATTCCAACATTTCACTGCCTAACAGCAACCCTGTCCTGGACTGCCACTCCGGAGTCACGAATTCACCCATTATTTTGCCCTTTTGCCTCGTTCCACAGAATATCCATCTGCTCCAAAGTCATATCCTTTAAGTTCATCCCCTTTGCTTTGACCTTTTGTTCCAGGTAATTGAAACGGGAGATAAACTTCTTGTTGGTTTGTTCAAGTGCCGTATCGGGATTGATTTTGTACAACCTGGCTGCATTTACCAAGGAAAACAGCAAATCCCCGAACTCCTGCTCTGCACGGTTTCCCGAACCTCCCTCGACACCGGCTTCTTCTCCCTTTTTCAACTCATCCTCAAACTCACCGATCTCTTCTCTGACCTTTTCCCAAACTTGCGACCGTTCCTGCCAGTCAAAACCAACCGCACGTGCCTTGTCCTGGATCCTGTATGCTTTGACCAAGGACGGCATTGAAGATGGCACCCCCGAAAGGAGGGATTTGTTGCCATTCTTTTCCAGCCCTTTGAGTTGTTCCCAGTTCTTCACAACATCTCCAGTGCCGTTTACGTTAGTATCCGAAAAAACATGTGGATGCCTGTATACCAGCTTATCACACAGCAAGTCCATCACATTTGCAATATCAAAGGATCCATTCTCTTCCCCTATTTTTGCATAAAACACTATATGGAGCATGAGATCACCCAGCTCCTTGGAAATATTGAAATCATCCTTTTCCAAAATAGCTTCGCTGAGCTCGTAGGTCTCCTCTATTGTCAGGGGACGCAATGACTCCATGGTTTGCTCCCTGTCCCAAGGACACTCTTTCCGTAGCCGGTCCATTATATCCAGCAATCTTCCAAAGCTCTCCAATGCTGTCTCTTTGTTCATGTTAGCACTTAATTATTTAAAGTTGTTTTTCAAATTTTATCCTTACCTCCGAAGATGTGTCGAGGTTTTCCAAGGTAGTAATATTCCCTTGGTTTACTGCCAATTCCAGCATGCCCAACGAGTTGAACAATGCAATCACTTCGCCAGGATTGCTGTCATGGTAACCTCTTGATATCTTGTTTATCTTTGTGTAAGGGCCTTGTACGTAAATTGTGTAATTCCTGCCCTGGTGCAACTTGTCAAACAGTTCCCTTGTGATGTTGGTTATTGCATTACCTACAGAATCACAATAGATTATCCTTCCTACTATTGAATCAGCACCATGAACTACACCGGTTGGGTACTCCTTTTTGAGCTCTGCAGCTATTGTCTCTGTTTCGAACCTGTTCTCTAGGATAATCCTCACCCCCTCTCTAAATAGGTCAAGAGCCAAAAAAGTAGAGTACGGTAGAGTCCTGGCACTAAGAATTTCAAAACATATAGAGGGGAGGTTATCAAAAAGAAGGGAAAACCTGCCATCGTTGACTCCTACAAAGTAATGACCTGTATTATAGACGATAACCATAGGTTTTTCGGGAGTTGGTTCGCTCATTACAGCCATCAGATGAATTGAATTTAGAGGAAACCTCAAAAAAGTTGACTTTAAAATGAAGATTTCCTGCAAAACATCAAAACTCGGAACAGAATTTGTAATATCGACGACACGAACTCCGGAAGATAACGACAACAAGGAACCCTTTAATGCTCCTAAATAATAATCGCCGTATTTCCAGTCACTTGTTATAGTTACAGTTGTCATCCGATGGAATAAAGCGCAAAGATAACAATTTTAATACAAATTATTAAGAGCAATATTTAACTAATAATCAACTATTTATCATGCACAAAAATCTAAAGTTCATCAGTGCCGACGAAGCTGTCAAGGTAGTGAAATCAGGTGACCACATTCACCTGAGTAGTGTTGCCAGTGCCCCAAAGATCTTGATTGATGCGCTTATACGCAGAGGAGAAGCAGGAGAATTAAGGGATGTGAGGATTCATCACCTTCATACAGAGGGAGAGGCTCCATACACCGATCCTAAATTCGAAGGTGTCTTTTTCCACCAGGCCTTCTTTGTTGGCAGCAATGTACGCAAGAGCGTCCAGGCCGGTTATTCTGACTATATTCCCATTTTCCTGAGCGAAACCCAAAAGCTTTACCGCAGCGGTACTCTTCCCTGCAACATAGCCATGATCCAGGTCTCTACCCCGGACAAACATGGTTTTGTGTCTCTGGGAACATCGGTGGATGCCACATTGGCCGCAATCGAAACTGCTGACTATACAATAGCTGTTGTGAATAAAAATGTTCCCAGGGCATGGGGGGATGCAATGATCCCAATGAGCATGATAAATTTCTTCATAGAAGACAACACTCCACTGGAGCCCGCCCATTTTAGCGAGCCGGACGAAATCGAATGTGCAATTGGTAAAAACTGTGCTGCATTGATTGAAGACGGGGCTACACTTCAAATGGGTATCGGAGCTATTCCAAACGCTGTGCTTTCACAGCTGGGCAATCACAAAAACCTTGGGATACATACCGAAATGTTTGCCGACGG
>SABC01000016.1 GCA_009929175.1 Bacteroidia bacterium
AGTTCCCCCACAAATGAGCTCTCCAACCGGGCTATTGTAACTGAGTTCCTCACCAGACGGAAAAGCATCTCCTGAGGATTAATCTCGGTAGTCAATCTGGCTTGCACACTCTTACGGTCTACATACCTGACTCCTTCATATGAAAACAATAGCTCTCCTATCCTTATCCCGGACTTTAACTTGAGCAGACTATCCCTAAACTCCCCTTTTCCTTTGTAATCAAGCCCCGACATCATTATCTCCATGTCTGCAACCGAATCCCGGAACAATAAAAAACCATTACTGATAACCACACGCTTCACGGTAATCTTGCCTTCAAATGAAGATCCTGAGAGAGAGTCAGCACACTCGGCCATCCGGGTTGGGTCATCTTGCACAATGAAATCCAGGTTTGTATTCCCCGAAAGGTCCATCAGCATCATCACTCTGAGGCCGTCGGCATAAATCCTGCTGATTGCAATATTGCCTGTGATTACCGAAAACGGATTTACACCAAGGCTCAGCTCCCTTCCACTAAACAACGTATCCTTTTCAAATCCCGGAATTGACGAAAGAGAGAAGTCGTCCAGCCTCAATGTGAGATAGGGGAAATGGCGGAAAAAGGAGAGTCCGGCATCTGAGAATTCAAATTTCCCTTTAACCGATCTGTTTATGAGTTTAGCCGCCTGCTCTTTGATTTTATCCCCGAAAAATGCCGCAAAAGCTGCCATCGATAATAGCATCACAGCCACTGCCAAAAGGCCGTATTTAACAATCCTTTTTATAATTACATCCATAAGCTAAGCCCTCCAAAAGATTTTCTTCTCGCTCAAACGGGCTACCAAAGCCATTGTCAGCAAAACCACTAAAGCAGCACGCAAAACTCCTATCCACGGATAACCGGCGGGATAGGCAATATTGTATATGTAAACCAATCCTGTAATCTTGAACAAAGGCATAACAAAGCTGCCAAAAGCCACATAGCTCATCAGCGGGTTTGAACCGGCTCCTGCAAAGATCCTTACAAAATATGAGTTTCTTGATTTATGGACAACAAAGTCCAGCATTATCAAAAGATAGGTGGAAAAGGCGGCTGTAGTAAGGCAGTACCCGATTGTGCAGGGCGATTTGCTTACCGAACCCTCTGCGTAAATGGCCAAAGCTCCGGATATTGCCAAGAGGGTAGCTGCCTGTATCTCCTTTTTGTAAACAGTCATGCCAACTTTGGAGAGTTGGTGAATAACCAATGGCAGGACAATCGAAACAATTAAATTGGCCAGGAACATATTCCTGTATAAAGCCACCATCAGCCAAGCCAGGTAAACAAGTACAGCTCCAAGTGAGAGCAAATAACTTGGTGTTATCCCGCCCGTCTGTTTTACCGGGTCTTCTCCAAAATCCATGGAAATCCGTTTTTGGACCAAATCCCCGACATATGTTGCAGGTATCAGGATCATAAGGAAGTAGAAATACTCCATATTGAAAAACCACCTGATCTCCCTCACTGCATATAATTTTGGCTGTAAATCAAAAAACATTGCCAATGCCGAGAAAACAACCAGTCCCGCGAATACCCAAAACCTCGCACGCAGGTTGTCCCTTGTAAAATACCAGACAAGAGCACCAAAGAGGTACAGGAATGCCAGCAAAAATATGATTATCCCGCTTCGGTAAATTGAAATCACCTCTCCAAAGGCAAAATGACCAACTGCGATGAGCGCTGCAATTGCAACAAGTCCCGACACTCTCAATATCGTCCTCCTTTTTGCGGGGAACGTCTTGCCATAGATATAATAGAGCGGGAATAGCAGCAAAAAGCCGATGATTGTGAAAAACTGGGGCCACCATCCTGGCGAAGTGGAAAAATTGAGGAAAATATAGAGATACGAAAAGAGCCACAACATACCGAATCTCTCCAGGGTCTCCTTCACATACAAAGAGGTAATGGTCCCGTTATGGGCAAAGGCAAGCTTTCTCCTGCCTGCCAGCGGAATTGCAACACCCATACAAAAGATGAACACAGGAAAAACCAGGTCCACCCATCCTATCCCCGATACAGAACCGTCAAAAGCATGTCCGGGCGGGGGATTCTGGATATGGTACATCCACGCAGGAAGTACCCCGTAAGGAATGATTGCCGAGAATACCATCCCGAAAATTGAGAGACCCCTCAGCAGATCGAGTGACAAGTATCTTTTCATATTTTGCAGTGATGTTTCTGTAATGCTTTAAAGAAAAGGCTCCAACAGCTCCCGGACCTTGGAAACCTTGCTGTTGAGCAACTCCCTGGACCTGGCCTCTGCAAGGAAACGCAGGTAAGGTTCTGTATTGGAAGGCCTTATATTAAACCACCAATCGGCAAACTCCTCCCTGTACCCGTCAAAATCAAGACTCACCAGCACCTCCTCCCTCGACGCAAAATAATCCCTCACCACATCCATTGCCTCCCTCTTTTTTTCTATCCGGAAGTTGATCTCTCCCGAATTCTCATATTTTTCAATTGCAGATATGGCCTCCGATACCTTTTTGCCCTCCCTTTTCATCCGAGCCAAAACACCAAGGATAATAAGAGCAGCCATCAACCCCGAGTCACTGTAAAAGAAATCACGGAAATAGTAGTGCCCCGCAAGTTCCCCTCCGAACACACCGTCTATTTCCCTCAATTTATGGGCAGCAAAAGCCCTTCCTACCCTCCAGGTGTGCACCTTTGCACCCATAGGCTCGAGGTACTCGCCCACAGCCTTGGAGCTCCTTATGTCTTGGAGCACGTTGCCTTTTTGCCCCTTTTCTTCGATGAAAAAGTGACCTAATAGGGCAATCATCAGGTCCGGTGAAATAAACCGCCCATTCTCATCGGTAAACATGACCCTGTCCCCGTCGCCGTCAAAAATCACCCCCACATCGCAGGATTTCTCCTTGACCAGGTTTTGCAGGTCCCTTATATTTTCGGGAACCAGTGGATTAGCTTCGTGGTTTGGAAATGTGCCGTCGGGCTCATCAAATATATAGTGCAGGTTATCGGACGGATAGCCCAAAACATCTTTTATTATTACTCCGGCCATGCCGTTTGAGACATCCACACCAATCTTGAGCCCCGAAAGATCTTTTTTATAATCATGTAAAAAGGCAATATACTCCTCCCTCACATCCAGCCGGTGCAGCTGCCCTTTTTTTGCAACAGGAACAACTTCGCGACCCTTCACCCACTTTTCCAGGGTACCAAGCCCGGTATCGAATCCGACCGGCAGAGCGTTTTCGCCCGAAATCTTGAGCCCGTTATACTCCCTGGGATTGTGTGAAGCAGTGATTTGGGCAGAGGCGGTAAACCCGTATTTGCCAGTGGCAAAATAGACCATAGGAGTAGTAACCGTTCCCAGGTCGTAAACATCGGCCCCTGCATCTTTGATTCCCCTTACAAGATAGTCCCGGATCTCCGGGGAGGATTCCCTTACATCCCTTCCTATAAGAACCTTGTTGCTCTTTAAAAGTTCCGGCAAAAAGAATCCTATTTTGTAAACATCCTCCTTGTCAAAATCCCTGTTATAGACACCCCTGATGTCATAGGCATGAAATGCTCCCATACTCTTTGTTTATTTTGCGATTTTATAAGAAGTCCTCACCTTGCCGGCCTTTATACCGTTAAGTTTGGACTGTAACATTTTTTTACGGATAGGCGGGGTACGGTCTGTAAAGAGGATCCCGTCCAGGTGATCCATCTCGTGCTGCACCATCCTGCACCCAAACCCGTCGAACTCTTCTATAACCTCATCGAAAGCCTCATTGAGGTATCTCACCTTGATTTTACTAGGACGTTCCACACTCGCATGTATATCCGGTATACTCAGACACCCCTCGCTGTACTCGGCAATCTCCTTGCTCTCTTCCAGCAGTACAGGGTTAATCAACGCTTTGCGGAACTCTTTGAGTTCCGGGATATCGTCTGACAACATGGAACCATCCACAATCAGCACCCTTAACGAACGCCCCACCTGGGGAGCCGCAAGACCTACACCGTCGGCCTTTTCCATAGTCTCGAACATATCGGAGACCAGCTTTTTGATCTCCTCTTTGACTCCAGGCTTGTCTACCTGCACCTCCGAAGCTTTTTGCCTCAAAACATCGGACCCGTATACAAAAATTGGCAATACCATAACTTGCACTTTTTTAACTCATTTATTGTTTCTCTCCCTCTCAATTGCACATCTGTCCAGGTAACTCTGCAGTATTATTGCGGCACTTATCTTGTCTACCATGGACTTGTCCCTCCTCTCCATCTTCTTTACCCCCCCGTCAATCATGGCCTGGAAGGCCATCCTGGAGGTAAACCTCTCATCCTCTAAAGTAACAGGAATAGAAGGAAAATGTTTCCGGAGAAGGTTCAGGAACTGCTCCACAAACCGTGCCCCTTCGGAGGGGGTATTGTCCAGGTTCATTGGATAGCCCACGACAAAACGGGAGACTTTTTCCCGGAGGGTATAATTTTTGAGATAATCCACAATACCTGCAGAGGGGACAGTTTCCAAAGCCGAGGCAAATATACCGAGAGGGTCACTCACAGCAACACCCGTTCTCTTCTTGCCATAATCGATTCCGACTATTCTCTCCATGGTGCAAAGTTAGTTTTTTTTTGTACATTTGAGGTTTATTTACACCATGCCAAGACTATTTTCATACAGCGATTTTTCCGGAGGAAACGAAACTGTTCGCACCTACGCCGACAAACATAGTCCAGTGATTATATGTGAAAAAGAGGCCCTTTTTGACCAGCCTTTCACTGTAAAAGTAAGGATAGGCCAAAGCGTCAAGCACCCCAATGCACAGGACCACCATTTCCAGTATATCCAGTTATGGAACCTGGAGACACTGGTTGGAGAGCTTAAATTACAGAGGGCAAGTTACGGCGACAAACCGGTCCATATTGAGGCTCACTTTACCATAATCCCAAAGGTGAGCATGCGACTAAAGGCACTTGCATATTGCAACAAACACGGTTTATGGCAAAGCGAAGAGGTGTTCGTAAAAGTAGAAGGACAGCAAGAGTAACATACAATGGCCAGGATTAAAAAAGAAAAGAGAAACAGATTGCGGACCAAGTTCCGCTTTGCCATATTCAACGACACCTCACACGAAGAGATCTTTGTACTAAGGGCCAACGGACTGATGATGCTGGTAAGCATTGCCATGGCAGTCATCCTGCTTATAGGCTCAGTAACCCTGCTGATCTCATTTACCCCGTTAAGGGAGTTCATTCCCGGTTATCCCAACGCCCAAACACGCCGGGCCATAGTACAAAATGCACTCAAAGCAGACTCCCTGGAGCAGGCGATAAAAGTATGGGATTTTCACCTTAACAACATCCAGAGGATTGTGTCCGGGGAGGAACCACTCACACCGGGAAACCTGGATGCCGGGCTTTTGGCCGGAGACAGCACAGCCAATGAGCTCCCCGTAACTTATTCGGGAAGAGACTCATTGCTCAGGGAGGAGGTCATCCGGCAAGAACAATTGGCCATGAACTCATCCAACAGAAAAATAGAGCAAATAGAGGGACTCCATTTTTTCCCTCCGGTCAAAGGGGTTATATCGGAAAGGTACAATGCGGCCATCAACCACCCTTTCGTTGACATAGCCGCCCCCGAAAACTCACCCGTTTCGGCGGTACTGGACGGTACAGTGGTTTTTGCTGCCTGGACAGAAGAGACCGGTTACACAATCCAGATCCAGCATGACAACGACATAATTTCAATATACAAACACAATTCCAAAATACTAAAAAAATCAGGGGAGAGGGTTAAGGCGGGTACTGCCATAGCACTCTTGGGAAGTACGGGCACCCTAAGTAGCGGAAACCACCTCCATTTTGAGCTATGGCACAAAGGAGTCCCGGTTGACCCGGAAAAGTACATTAAATTTTAACCCGGAACGGATGAAAAGACGAATAGCCATTCTGGGGTCGACAGGATCCATCGGAACCCAGGCCCTGGACGTTATCTCGAGACACCCCTCTTTGCTGTCGGCCGAGGTGCTGACAGCAAATTCCAATGACACACTCCTGATTGAACAGGCCATAAGACACGAGGTCAACGCTGTGGTTATCGCCGACGAATCCAAATACGAAAAGGTATTCAAAGCTCTGGACAAACACGGGATCAAGGTGTTTACAGGGATAAATTCCATCGGCAGGGTTGCCTCCGGCTCCAACATAGACATAGTGCTTACCGCCATGGTAGGCTTTAGCGGCCTTGGCCCCACACTTGAGGCTATCGAAGCCGGAAAAGCCATTGCCCTTGCAAACAAGGAAACCTTGGTTGCCGCAGGGTCAATCGTAATGAAACTGGCCATGGAAAAGGGGATCCCTGTTATTCCCGTGGACTCCGAACACTCTGCAATTTTCCAATGCCTGCAGGGAGAACGATCAGCCCCCGAAAAGCTCATCCTCACTGCGTCCGGAGGCCCGTTCCTGGACAAAAGTGCAGAGCAAATGGCCAAAGCCACGGTAGAAGAGGCACTCAATCACCCCAGGTGGAGCATGGGATCCAAGGTTTCGATAGACTCTGCCAGCATGATGAACAAAGGTCTCGAAATGATCGAAGCTCATTGGTTGTTCGGGATCAAACCTCAAGATATAGAGATTGTGGTCCACCCTCAGTCAATAATCCATTCAATGGTACAGTTTGCCGATGGTTCCGTGACTGCACAACTGAGCACTCCCGACATGAGACTGCCCATACAGTATGCACTAACTTACCCGCACAGGGTTCCGCTCAACACAAACAGGATAGATTTTTCAGCCCTGTCAAGGCTCGATTTCCTGGCTCCCGATTTCGGCAAATTCCCTGCACTGGCAATTGCCTACTCTGCAATAGAAAAGGGAGGAAACATACCATGTGCGATGAATGCAGCCAACGAAGCAGCCGTAAATGCATTCCTCGGGAACAAGATACCCTTTTGCCGAATAACCCAAATCATAAACGAGGTGACAAACATGGTCCCATACATAAAAGAGCCTTCGCTTGATGATATCCTTGAAACCCATAAAGCCGGCATAGAGCTGGCAACAAAATTGATAGCCAAATAAAAAAGATTTACAAGAAAAATGGAGACAATCATTAAAATCGCCCAGGTAGTACTGGCACTGTCAATCCTCATACTGGTCCACGAGTTCGGACACTTTTTCTTTGCAAGACTATTCAAGATCAGGGTGGAGAAATTCTACCTTTTCTTTGATGCCTGGTTTTCCATTTTCAAATACAAACCAAAGAACAGTGATACCGAATATGGTATAGGATGGCTGCCGCTTGGAGGCTACTGCAAGATTTCCGGGATGATTGACGAAAGCATGGACAAAGAGGCTATGAGCCGGGAACCTCAACCATGGGAATTTCGCAGCAAACCTGCGTGGCAACGTTTTTTTGTGATGTTCGGAGGAGTCTTTTTCAACTTCATACTTGCAATCCTGATATACTCGGCAACCCTTTTCACCTGGGGAGAGCAGTACCTCAAGACACAGGATGCCATTTATGGTGTCCAGTGTAATGAACTGGCACTGGAGATGGGATTCCGCCACGGAGACAAAATAATTGCATTTGACAACGAACCGGTAGAGAGGTTCAACGACCTGCAGATAACCCTTGCCCGCAACCAGGCCAAAAGTGCCACCATCATAAGGGATGGCGCGGAGATTAATTTGGAGCTGGACCCTGCATATTTGCCGGCAGTACTGAATACTCCCGGTATGTTCTCGCTCAGGTTTCCTTTCCAGGTGGCATCGACGGATCCCGCCTCTCCCAACAGCTCCAAACTTATGAAAGGAGACCGTTTCCTTACACTTGACAGCACAAACGCCCAAATATACCAGGATGTTGCAGCAATCCTCTCACAAAACAAAGGAAAAACGATGAGGGCAACTATCCTCCGCGAAGGATACGTTGTGGAAACTGATATCCATGTCAATGATGAGGGAATGATAGGCATAGTTCTTGAGGGAGATCAAAGTAAGTTCTTTAACATAACAACCTACCAATATTCCGTTACCGGGGCTGTTGCATCGGGGTTCAATAAATCAACTTCTACAATAGGCAACTACATCAAGGAGTTGGGTTTAATATTCTCTCCAAGCACAGAGGCCTACAAATCGGTAGGGAGCTTTATTTCGATTGGCAAGATTTTCCCGGCGTCATGGGACTGGTATATCTTCTGGAACATTACGGCATTCTTGTCAATCATGCTTGCAGTCCTCAACCTTTTACCCATTCCGGCACTGGACGGAGGGCACATAATGTTCCTTTTTTATGAAATGATAACCCGCCGCAAACCAAGTGACAAAGTAATGGAATATGCACAGATAGCCGGAATGCTGGTACTTTTTGCCATCATGTTCCTGGCATTCGGAAACGATATTTACAGACTTTTTAAATAGAACGACATGAAAACATTAGGACTACTTATAATCGTTGCTGCAGGTTTTTTTGCACAATCCTGCAAATTTACCGGAGGGCCCCAATTGATGCCCAATGTTAGCGGCAAAGCAGGCGAAGTGGTTGTAGTGATTGGCAAGGGGGACTGGGAAGGAGAGGCCGGGGCATCCCTAAGGAGCATTCTGGCCATGGATGAGCCATTCCTGCCCCAAAGGGAGCCAATGTTCAACCTTGTCAATATTCCCGAGAATGCCTTTTCGAGCATTTTCCAGACACACCGCAATCTGATCATCACACAGATCATTCCCGGCACCGAAGAGAACCGGATAGTTTTCCAGGAAAACGTATGGGCAGCACCACAGATTGTGGTTACAGCCACTGCCCGCAATTCACACGAACTAGCCCAATTGTTCCAGGAAAACAAGGACCGGCTTTCGGGAGCTGTGCTTATGGCAGAACGCAACCGCAACATTTCAAATGCCAAACGTTACGAAGAGAGAGGATTGAGGGCCGAGGTTGCTGCCGAGTTCGGAGGGTCGCCATACTTTCCCAAAGGTTACAGCATAAAGAAGAAAACCGACAACTTCATATGGGTCTCCTACGAAACAACCTACACCAATCAGGGGGTATTCATTTACCGCTTTCCATACAAAGACACTACAGATTTTAACAGGGACAGCCTGGTTGCCCGCAGGAACGAAATCCTTGGAAGGAACGTTCCCGGCCCCGTAGACAAATCCTATATGACTACAAATATCCTGTTGGAACCGGGTTTGCGCTGGATCTCCTACAACAAAAGGCAATTTGCCGAACTCAGGGGACTTTGGGAGGTGCAAAACGACTTCATGGGAGGTCCGTTCATAAGCCATTTCTTTGTTGATCAAAACAATAAATCTATAATAGCATTGGAGGCCTTTGTATATGCACCCAGGTACGACAAACGCAACTATCTTCGTCAAGTTGAGTCCCTGATTTACTCTTTTGAGTTTTTTTAAAGATTTTTTTGGCACATAAAAAAATATACATATCTTTGCACTCCCAAGATCAAAATGATTGGCGCCGCTAACGGCAAGATCTTTCAGGTTTTGAAATGGTCCGTTCGTCTAACGGTTAGGACTCAAGATTTTCATTCTTGCAATAGGGGTTCGATTCCCCTACGGACTACAAAATAAAAAAAAGTTAAAATGGCAAATCACGCATCAGCAGAAAAGCGCGCGCGTCAAAGCGCAAAACGCAGGGTCCACAACAAATATTATGCACGCACAACCCGTAATGCCATTAAAGCATTACGTAACACTACCGACAAGGAGGCTGCAATTGCACTACTCCCCAAGGTGTCATCAATGTTGGATAAATTAGCCAAAATCAATGTTATCCACAAGAATAAAGCGGCAAATTTAAAAAGCGGTATTGCTGCGCATGTTAGCAAATTAGGATAGGTTTTTACAATCTGTCGGTAAAATATTAAAAAAGCTTCCCATCTTCGGGAAGCTTTTTTAATATACCTATACCATGCAAAAAAGGATTTCCATAAAGGAATGGAGCAAAGATGAGAGACCCCGAGAGAAGTTTATGGAAAAGGGTGCAGCAACCCTCAGCGATTCGGAACTGTTGGCCATATTGATCTCCAGCGGGACAAAGGAGGAGAGTGCGTTGGACATATCACGCAATATTATGAGAAAATGTGATAACAACCTTAGGGAACTCTCCAGGTACAACTACGAACAAATCAAGCAAATCCGGGGGCTAGGTCCCACAAAGGCAGTAACACTGCTTGCTGCATTTGAACTGGGAAAAAGATTTATGGTTGCATCCGGCAAAGAGATGCCCGGGATCAAATCATCGGAGTATGCAGCAGGAATCATCAGCCCGCTTTTAAGGGACCTCAACCACGAAGAGTGTTGGGTCCTTTACCTTAACCGGGCAAACAAACTTATTGCAAAAGAGAGGCTGAGCATTGGAGGCATCTCCTCAACAATTGTAGATGTAAAAATTGTGGTGCGCAATGCCCTTGACAAACTGGCAAGCTCCATAATCCTGGTCCACAACCACCCTTCGGGCAACCCCAACCCGGGAGAGAACGACAAGTTGCAAACAAAGCTTCTCAAAGATGCTGCCTCATTGTTCGACATAACCTTGTTGGACCACCTTATTATTGCAGGAGACGGATACTTTAGCTTTGCCGACGATGGTATGATTTGATTTATTCTTATCTTTGAAGATAAAATTTTCAAAAAAAACATCTGATGAAAATTGTAAACCTGGGCGAAGCTAACTCGGCTTTGAATAATTTCATAGCAGAAATCAGGGACACGGCTATTCAAAAAGACAGTATGCGATTCCGCACCAACCTGGAGAGGATAGGTGCCGTTTTTGCTTACGAAATCAGCAAGATCCTGGATTATACCACCAAGGAGGTGACTACTCCGCTTGGGATTGCCATGTGCAACACAATGGATAATGAGATTGTGATTGCCAGTATTTTAAGGGCAGGGCTCCCTTTGCACCACGGTATGCTCAGTGTCTTTGACAAATCCCAAAACGCATTTGTAGCTGCATACCGCAAATACGGGAAAGACAACAAGTTCACAATCCAGATAGAATACACCAGCACTCCTGCACTTGGCGGTAAAACACTTATACTGGCCGACACCATGCTTGCTACAGGTTCTTCCTTGGTGCTCACCTACAACAGTCTCTGCCAAAACGAAATCCCGGTACACACTCATGTAGTTTGCCCAATTGCAAGCAGGGATGGCATTGAATACCTTTCCAGGCATTTGCCACACAAAAAAGTAACCTTATGGGTAGGGGCAATTGACGAGGAGCTGACAATCAAATCCTACATTGTGCCCGGCCTTGGTGACGCAGGCGACCTGGCTTACGGAAGCAAACTTTAATTGCTGTACACAAGTTCTCCGTTCACAAAGGTTTTAAGCACTTTAACGGCAGGGATAGAATCCTCGTCGAGTGTCATGATATCTTTGTCCAAAACAACAAAATCGGCATACTTACCCGGTTCCAGTGAGCCTTTCAGAGCCTCCTCAAAAGAGGCTTTGGCAGCCCAAATTGTCATTGAGCGCAATGCCTCTTCCCTGCTAAGTGCATTTTCCATCTGGAAACCACCCTGCGGAACCATATCCAGATTCCTGCGGGAAACTGCGGCAAAAAATGTATAAAGAGGATTTACCTGCTCAACCGGGAAATCGGTGCCGGAGGGTATCCACCCTAGCTGGTCCAGCAACTCTTTGTACATATAGGCGTTCCGGAGCCTGTCACCAATCCTCTCATCGGCCCAAAGCATGTCCGATGTTGCGTGTGTTGGCTGGATTGAGGGTACAATACGGTACTTCCCGAATTTTTCAAGATCTCCGGGAGCTATAATCTGAGCATGTTCTATCCTCCAACGAAGGTCATTGCCCTCTTCCAAGTACTTGGCGTATGTATCCAGTGCAAACCTGTTAGCAGCATCTCCAATGCAATGAATCGCAACCTGGAATTCCCTCTCGGCTGCCCACCTGCAAAGAGAATCGAACTCATTGGCCCCGATCACAGGAATTCCTTTGGTTTGTGGCATATCGGAATAGGGTTCAATCATAAGTGCCCCCCTGGAGCCAAGTGCTCCGTCGGCAAAAAGTTTTATGGTCCCTACCCTGATCCTTCCACGGGAAAAGGGTTCGCTGTATTTTGAAAGTGTAGCTTGGTCCGGTGTCAGCCATATGTCTGTCCTGAGTTTTAGCTCTCCGCTTGCATTAAGCTCTTCCATCACCTCAATCACCTCTGCAACCTCTCCTGCATGCGATATGGAGGTAAGTCCGTTACGGAAGCACTCCTGTTGAGCAGCAAGCAACAAACGTGAGTATTCATTTTTGTCGGGAACAGGCAATACCTGCCGGAACCTCTCCGCTGTATTCTCCAGGAAAACCCCTTTGAAGGTCCCGTTTTGCATTATTGCCTCACCATCGGGGATTGACTTGTCTCCTGGATAGATGCCTAATGCCCTTATTGCGGCATCATTTACGATAACAGCATGATAATCTATCCTGTATAGTATAACCGGTATATCCGGGAAAAGACGGCTCAACTCTTTATTGTCGGGAAAATCATCCCCCTCTTCCCATAACGTCTGGTTCCAGCCATCGCCCTCCAGGTAAGAGGGAGAGCTCTCCTTATATCGTTTGACAAGCCTTTCGAGTACCTCCTTGTATGAAGTGGCGCCCCGCAGGTCTACCCTGCCCAGTCCCATACCAAGACCTGTTATATGACAATGGGCATCATTGAACCCGGGGTAAAGAGGAGATCCTGCAAGGTCAATTACATTATCCGATTTGTATTTTCCAAGGATATCCTCATCACTGCCAGTCTCCATAATCTTGCCTTCCCTTACGGCTATTGCCGTTTGGACGGAAAAGAGGGAATCCACAGTGTAGGCTTTTGAATTGACAATTATAAGATCTGCGTTTTCTTTCATTTTACAACCGGTTATAAGGGAAATAAGCAATATTCCCCAAACAAAATTTTTCATATTTGGTTTATTTTAAAGCTCCTTTCTAAGCCTTGCAATGGGAATATTGAGCTGCTCCCTGTATTTGGCGACAGTCCTCCGTGCAACCTTGTATCCCTTTTCGTGCAATACCGAGACCAACTCCTCGTCGGTCAGAGGTTTTTTCTTGTCCTCCACATCTATGCTCTCCATCAAAATGTTTTTGATCTCCCGGGTAGAAACCTCCTCCCCTGACTCTGTCATCAGCCCCTCCGAGAAAAAGTATTTCAAAGGATAAATTCCAAAATGAGTCTGGATGTATTTACAATTAACGACCCTGGAAATTGTGGAGATATCAAGGTTAGTCTTTTCTGCTATATTCTTCAGGACCATCGGCCTCAACTTGTTCTCGTCGCCTTCTACAAAGAACTCCCTTTGAAAGTCTATAATGGCGTTCATTGTATTGTTAAGGGTGTTGTGCCTTTGCCTTATAGCCTCTACAAACCACTTGGCAGAGTCCAGCTTTTGTTTTACAAAAGTGGCAGCCTCTTTGCCTGCTTTGTCAGATGCAGCAGACTTCATGAGCAGATCGGCATATCGCTTGTTTATCTTAAGCTCAGGCACATTAAAACGCGGCATTGTCATAACCAGCTCACCATCTTTGTATTCCAAAAGGAAATCGGGAACCACCTGTTGGGCCTGCTCAGTGTAGGAGTCATCAATCTGACCTCCCGGGCGAGGATTGAGCCGTATTATTTCGTCGATTGCCCCTTTGAGTTCTTCCTCGGTAATGGAGAGTCGGGACATGATCTTTTGGTAATGCTTTTTGGTGAACTCAGTAAAATGGTCTGCAAGTATCAATTCGGCCAGTTCCCTGGTGGCAGAGGGCTCCCTTACTTTGATCTGGAGCAGCAGGCACTCCTGCAGGTCCCTTGCACCAACCCCCGCAGGCTCAAACTCCTGTATTTTCTTAAGAACCTTGACAAGCTCTTTTTCATTTGTCTCTATTCCCTGGCGGAAAGCGATATCGTCTGCCAAGGATTCCAGGTCCCTCCTAAGGTATCCGTCATCGTCAAGGCTCCCGATTATGAAGGCAGCAATCAGTTTGGACCTGGAGTCCATTTGGCTGTAACCCAATTGCCCTATAAGGTTTTGGTGGAAACTTTCTTTTACCGAAAAAATACTGTACTGTGGCTTTAAATCCTTGCCCTGATTATTGGTGTAGAGCTTATATGAAGGTATCTGGTCATCCGATGTGTAATCGCTCAGGGAAACATTACCCCCTGACCCGTCGTCCGAATCTTCTCCGTCGGAGGCTTCGTCAAGTACGGGATTCTCCTCCAATTCTTTTTTGATCCTCTGCTCCAACTCCATTGTGGGCAATTCCAGCAACTTGATTGTTTGTATTTGAAGCGGGGATAGCTTCTGTTGTAACTTTTGTTGTAATCCCTGTTTTAACATATATTAGGAGCGTTTATGCAAAGATATGATTTTTATTTAACTTCGCGCTTCTCATACAAGCTAAAAATAATCGGCGACAAGAGTTAAAATGAAGATAGATGTACGAAAAGTCATAGGAGACAAAAACCCTGGCTTGCTTAAAGTTATACCAAAATTTATGATTAACTGGCTAAGCCGGCTTGTCCACCAGGAGGAGATAAACTCCCTTTTGGAAGAGTCAGGCCATCTCAAAGGTGCCGAGTTTGCCTCTGCCTCCCTTAAAAAGTTCAATATCACATACGATACACACGGTATTCAAAATCTCGATAAAGAGAGGCGGTATATAATCGTATCCAACCACCCAATGGGAGGTCTTGACGGAATTGTGATGATAGAGCTTTTTGGAAAATTATTCCCGCAAGTCAAATTTGTTGTAAACGACTTGCTATATCACATAGAACCATTGAAACCGGTGTTTATACCGGTTAACAAATATGGCAGACAGAGCACCGGGACAGCCCGTATGATACAAGAGAGCTATGAGTCCGATGCCCAAATCCTGTACTTCCCTGCCGGTCTCTGCTCCAGAAGCATAAATGGAAAAATCGAAGACCTGGAGTGGAAAAAGAGCTACATAACACAGGCAATCAATTATAAAAGGGATATCCTCCCGGTCTATTTCGAAGGACGTAATTCGGGTTTGTTTTACAGGCTTGCAAACATCCGCAAAAAACTGGGAATAAAATTCAACTACGAAACAATCCTTTTGCCCCGTGAAATGTTTAAGAAAAAGAACTCTAAATTTGACATATACATTGGAGAACCTGTCTCCTGGCATAATCTTTCCAACGAAAAGAGTGTGGCAGAATGGAACAAGACAATCAGGGAAAGGGTCTATTCACTAAAAAAATAATTATGGAACCCGTTATACAACCAGTTGACAGAAAACTGATCAACGAAGAACTCAACAGCGATAAATTCATCCGCAACACCCGTAAGGGCGACAACAAGATATTCGAGGTAACAGCTCATAACTCCCCCCATACCATGAGGGAGATAGCGAGGCTCAGGGAAATCTCGTTCCGGCTTGCAGGGGGAGGTACCGGCAAAGCCATGGACATGGATGAGTTTGACACTGACTCAAAAAACGCATACAAACAACTTATAGTCTGGGATCCCAAAGATCAGGAGATTTTAGGGGGTTACCGTTACATCCAGTGCTCCGGACTGGCTCCACACCATATGGCTACCAGCGAGCTTTTCAATTTTTCGGAAGAATTCATTAAAGATTACCTCCCTTTTACAATTGAGTTAGGACGCTCCTTTATCCAGCCCAATTACCAAAGCACAAACATCCGCCGTAAAGGTCTTTATGCCCTTGACAACTTATGGGACGGGCTCGGTGCCCTGATGCTCCGGTACCCCAATATCAAATATTTCTTTGGGAAAGTTACCATGTACTCTTCTTACAACGAAAGGGCACGCAACACTCTGCTCTATTTCCTCAACCAGTACTTCCGGGATGAGCAAAATCTGGTTGTTCCCGTTTCCCCTTTGGAGTACGACAACCAAAACCCCTATTTCGAAGAGCTCTTTTGCCACACCGACTACAAAGAGGCATACAAAGCACTCTCCAAAGAGGTGCGCGGGCTTGGTGAGAACATCCCTCCGCTCATAAACTCCTATATGAACCTTTCACCCACAATGAAGGTATTTGGCACAGCTATCAACGAAAGTTTTGGCGGAGTAGAAGAGACCGGTATCATGATAAACATCCCCGAAATCTACCCGGAGAAGATAGAACGCTACCTTACGCCTCTGCGCAGGCTGGCACTCAAGTTCCAGCCCAAATGGTGGAGGGTGAAACTATAGCGGAGGAAAATTAATGTTTTCCTTTACAATGAATGCTGCAGGATAATCGATGGCCAGGCGCCTCAACAACCACTCTGCATCGGATCTGGTGCGCAGGTCACCTACAGTAACCTTGAAGTAAGGGTTGTCATAAGTCCTGTACACACCTGTCCCGGGATACTTTTCCTTGAAACTGACTACCAGCTCCTCGGAGCTTGCCCTTGCATTTTGTTTGTTGTCAAAGAAAATCCTTATACGGAACCCCGGAATCTTCCGTTTTGATGCATTGGCAATGTAGTTGTTTACAGCGTCCCTTACAAGGTGGCTCTGCAACAGGCGCACCTCCCCGCCGGCATAGCTGCGATGCCCCAGGATATCGAAAATATTTGTTCCCAGGTATGCCGAGTCAAGGATCTCGACGTTACTGACCAGGGAGTCCGGGAGGGTAGAGGTGGTTACCTCTGTCTGGGAGTATGATTTGCTTCCCAAAAAGAGGATTGATGTCAAAATAATGAAAAAGCGGTATTTCATGACCAATTATAATCTTTTAAGTAAGTTCTCCATTGACATATCCTTGAATTTTATTACTCTCCTGCCTCCGCCCGATGTTTTGACCACTGCACGTGCATCAACGGTAAAATCGGAATAGTGCCATTTGGAAATATTAAGACCCATGGAAAGCAATGAAAGCGGGTCCTGTATATCCAGCTTAAAGACAAGCCGGTTAATACTCACCCTTTTTGCTGCCACCGTGTCGGCCTCTATAAGGGTAACCTGTGCAAAATTCACATCTCCCTTTTTAAGGAAGCCATTCACGTTGTCCAGCATCAGCTTTTTGGATGTAGGGTTGTGGATCACATACTCAACCTCAATGTTTGCCGATGTGGTACTGAGAAGCTGGAAACTCTTTAACTCCAACTCCCTCACCTCCACCTCTCCAAGTTTGGAACAGCTACTCAAAACCAAGGGCAGGAATGCCAGCAAAACCAATAATCTCTTCATCATTTCCAGGGTATATAACCGCAAAGGTATAAAAAAGCATATATTTGCAGAATAATTACATAGGTGATGACAAACAAATTCTATTCCGTAAAACCTATTTTAGACTCAAAACTTCGACAAGTATACATAGAAACCTACGGCTGTCAAATGAATGTGAACGACAGCGAAGTTGTACTCTCGGTCCTGCAAAACAATGGTTACTCACTTTGCGAAAAGCTTGAGGATGCCTCCCTTGTTTTTATCAACACCTGTTCTATAAGGGATAACGCCGAGCAGAAAATCTGGTCCAGGCTGGACTATTTCCGCTCCCTCAAACGCCGCAACAAAGGGCTTAAGGTTGGAATCCTGGGGTGCATGGCCGAAAGGCTCAAAGAGCAATTGCTGGAAAACGGTACAGTAGATATAGTGGCCGGTCCCGACTCATACCGGGAACTGCCATTGCTGCTGTCGGGTCTGGAAGATGGTAAAAAGCAAATCAACACATTACTTTCACAAGAGGAGACCTATGCCGATATCTCCCCTGTGAGGATGGACAAAAACGGTGTCTCTGCCTTTATCTCGATAATGAGGGGATGCAATAACTTTTGCTCCTACTGCGTGGTTCCCTATGTGAGGGGAAGGGAGCGCAGCAGGAACCCGCAGAGCATAGTCAACGAGGCCAAAAACCTGTTCGAAAACGGCTATCGCGAAGTGACCCTGCTTGGGCAAAACGTAAACTCCTACAACCGGAAGGAAAAGAACGGAGAAGAACCTGTTACCTTTGCCATGCTTTTGGAGATGGTGGCAAAAGTAAACCCTTTGCTCAGGGTAAGGTTTTCTACCTCCCACCCCAAAGACATAGACGAGCCGGTTATCCGCGCAATTGCATCCAATCACAACATATGCAAGCATATACACCTTCCTGTACAATCGGGCAGCAACAACATTCTTAAGAGAATGAACCGAAAATACACCCGGGAAGAGTATTTGGCCAAATTAAGGATGATAAAGGAGATCCTTCCCGAATGCTCATTGAGCACAGATATCATTGCGGGCTTTTCGGGAGAGACCGATGAGGACCATAAAGAGACCTTGTCTGTGATGGAAGAGGCCGGGTATTATACAGCCTTCATGTTCCAGTACTCCGAAAGGCCGGGCACAACAGCGGCAACCAAGTATCCCGACAATGTACCTGCCGAGGTAAAAAACGAAAGACTCAACCAGATTATTGAGCTCCAGAACAAGCTTTCCCATATCTCCAACAAAAGCGATGTGGGAAAAACTTTCGAAGTGCTTGTCGAGGGCCGTTCAAAACGCTCTTCCAGTGAACTTTTCGGACGGACATCCCAGAACAAAGTGTGTGTGTTCCCCGCCGGGGAGTACAAGGTGGGGGATTATGTCCTGGTAAAGATTACATCATGCTCCTCTGCAACCCTCAAAGGAGTTGCAGTACAAAACGAAGGAAACAATACTAAACAATAAAAACGATATCGATATGACAAAAATGAGGACAATTTATATCGGCGAACTAAAGACAGAGGCCGAGCATCTTAAATCGGGAAGCAAAATCATGACCGAAGCCCCCGAAGACAACAACGGCAAAGGGATGATGTTTTCGCCCACCGATCTTTTTGCGACTTCACTCGGAGCCTGCATGCTCACCATAATGGGAATATCGGCACAAGCACATGGTTTTGACATAGACGGCACCCGCATAGAGACCGAGAAGGTAATGGCATCCAACCCACGAAGGGTTGCCGAGCTGATCCTTGATATTTACCTGCCCCGCCGCTACTCCGACAGGGAGATGAGGTTCATCGAGTCTTCGGTTAAGACCTGTCCGGTGGCAAACAGTATCCATCCGGACATAGTCAAAACCATTAGGTACCATATCCCGGACTAATCCAGCCCCTCTCCTTTAAGGTAAAAAAGGAACCTGAAAGTACCTACTCCGGTTGTGGCACTCCCGTCGGGAATCCCTGCCGGAGTTATTGTTTTCATAACAGAGTTGGAGGTAAAGCTCACCTCTGCAGTGTATACATTGCCGGTGTAGGGGCTTGCACCCACTCCGTAAAAATAGGTACCGGTAAAGAATACGGATACCTGGTCTGTCGAAGTATCAACCGAATAGATGTTGGCCTCTACCGGTGAGTAGTTTTGGTCAAAAGTAGTGTTGTAAGTGTAAATCTTCCCTCTCATGGGATCGCTGGCAATATACCCATCCATGGAATCCACGGGAACATCCACAACTGTTTTGATTGTCAGAGTGTTTGGATCAATCTTAACCACACCTGTGCCCGGGAATGATGCCCATACCATGAAGTTCTTGTCAACTACCAGATGTTTTGCACCACCCTCTGTGTCCTGAGGCCGCAAAACGGTCATAAAGTTAAGGTTGTCTCCCATGATTTCGAACACCTTCACCCCCTCCAAAGTTGCTACAAACATTTTGTTGCCGATTATCAGCAACCCCTCGGCATCGGTACCAACCTTCACCTTCTTTATAAATTGCCTGGATACAATATCATAGATAGAAATATATGAATCCGGGTAGATCCACCAACCCGATGGAGTCTCATTATATGTGTAGTCCCAGTTGGTAACGTATATACGGTTAGTGGTAGCTATCGCATTACGTGGCGATGCCAGTCCTTCGGTGATTGGTTCCGAAAATGCAATTGCTGTCCAGGAATCGACAATCTCAATTTTATCGGGGTAGTTGCAAACCAACAGAGCTGTGTTGCCAATCAGTGACCCGGACACCACGGTTGCCCCTATCGAGCGGCCGTTGACTGTCTCGAAAGCCCTGTTCTGGATTTGCTTGGTCTCTTCGTCATATAATGATATGCTTGCCGAATGTTCGGTAAAGTTACCCTGGTTGAGGATCATCACCTTTTTGCTGGTCGGCACGTCGGGACCCATGTTATCTTTGAGGCACCCGGTCAACAAAAAGGTCAGCAAAAGACCTGATACAATTTTGACAAAAATTTTTCTTTCCATTTTTCAATTATTTAAAAATACAATCTAAAAGCAACGTTGTAGTTACGGCCCGGCATGGCGTAAAATTTCACATTTTGATAATTAGTACCCGTGATATTCTTTACTGTAAGGTTGATGGAGTACTTTTGCCCACCCAACACTCCCTTGTACCGGGCCCCTGCATCCAAAAGGGTATACGGGTCAAGCACGTCAAAGATATCCAAAGTGGTACGGTCGCCGGTGAATGAAATTGTGGCAAACCACAGGAACGGACCACCCGACAATGATAACGATCCCCTTACGGAGTGCCTGGGCTGGAAAGCCAGCTGACGGCCTACTGAAGGATCTCCCTCTCTCAACCCTTTGACCATTTTGATTGATGTATAGCTGTAATTTACAGAAAGCCCCCCCACGAACCTACCCAGCGGAGCCTCCGTTGACAACAACGCCTCTGCTCCTTTGGAGTGGACTTTTGGCACATTTTGGGGGCGCCAGACGTTTCCTGCAGGCAGCCATCTTATCCAGTCGTTCACACTGCTGCTGTATAGGGTGATCGAAGCAGTTGCCCGACGACTTCCCTTAAACCAGTGATAGTCACTCCCCCCCTCTACTGTAAAAGAATTTTCGCTCCTAAGATAGGTATGGACACCTCCCCAATAACGGTCATTGAGGGTAGGCACACGACTGTTACGTGACACAGCTCCCCTGATTGCCAGATTGTGACCTTTTGAGCGAAGCAAAGTATATCTTGCCTCTGCAGAGGGCATCAGGGGCACGTTCCCGTTGGTGACACTGCCTGCCCGGATACCGGCCGAAAACAGCAGACCCGGCAGAGAGCTTGGAATATACCTGGCCACTCCGTAAACATAAAACCTGTTTTCCCTTACCGAATCGGCAAATGACCGCGCGGCAGGAATTGTATGTTCGGCTGTAGCTCCTCCCTTAAAAGTGATACCATTGAAATTATACTGGAGCTCTGCCAGAGCAGAGAACCTGGAGGCCTCTATAACGTCTTGTTCATATTGCTGGAAATCATTTGCATATGATGCCTTCAAAGAGTAGCTTACCCTTTTGGAAGATGCCCCGTAATGCAATGTTCCCCTGATATTGCGGTCCCTGACAGAGGCGTAGTGCTGAGGCCTGTCATTAATGGCAACCGATGGCTGTATCTCCCGGTCATGATCGAGATACCACAAACTGAACGACAGAACGGAGGAGTCCTTCAATTTGCGGTGAACCTCCTGAAGTATACCATGATTGGAGTAACCGCTGTTGTTGAGCCTTTCCTTTGGGTGACCCGGTTTCGTATTGTTCCGGAAAGTGTAATCATTTTTGGCAGATGTGGCGAACAAACTGGAACGACTCTCTGTGCGGCCGTTGGAATACCTTAATGTACCCGCACCATAGAGTGTCGAATAGCTGCCGCCCGAAAGCAGGAGGTCGCCCGAGAATCCCTTTTTCCAAACAGGAACCGTAGAGAGTTGAATACTCCCTCCAATGGCACCATCCCCGTACAACATTGCACTCCCTCCAACATGCAACTCCATCTTGTCAAAAAAGTAGAGCGGTACCTGGGATAAGTTTGCCTGTCCCAAGGTAGGAACAGCAAGGTTAATCCCGTTCCAGGCAATATTCGTATGAGAAGAAGAGGTTCCCCTTACCGAAATATAGGATGCCATACCCCTCCCATACTCTTTTATGTAAACTGAGCTTTGATCCTTGACCAGTTCCGATAATGACAGTCCGGCCATACGGGTGATAACACCGGCATCAACCCTTTGCACATTGGTACCCACCGCAAAGGCACTTTCTTTTGTCACTTTGTTTTTTACTGCACTCCGCACAGTGACCGAGTCTAGACGATATTTTTTAATACTGTCGTTTTGAGGTATCTGCGATACGGATGCAAACGAATTCGCACCGGCAGAAATCTCTGCGGTGATTGCAATAAATGCAAAAATCAATAAATAAGATATACCTCTGTACATCGCTCCCTATCTCCCGAAAGTTCGATTATATGTTTGCGCTCCAGCAGGTCTTCTGACTTAGCTTTTACCTCCGCACCTTCCCGCCGTTTTTGGCAGTGGTTAGAAAGCGGATGAACCCTATCGGGAAAAGCATCACAGCAGCGGGTACTGTTTCCGGATTTCACGGAATTCCCAAAACTGAGAGACGCCACAAAGGTAAGTTATTTTATTCCATATAGACAACTTTTTATAAATTTGTAACAAAACCAACCAATTACAAACCATTAACCAACAAACTATGTCAATCTTATCACGAATAACCTCACTGGCTGCAGCAACAATGCTTTTGCTCACAGCCTGCAGCACCCCGGATCCCGGCATATCGCTGCCATATGAGCAGTATACCCTGGACAACGGACTCAAGGTGGTTCTCCACCAGGATCACTCCGACCCCATTGTGGCCGTGGCCATACAGTACCATGTGGGTTCGGGCAGGGAAAAGCCCGGACGTACCGGATTTGCCCACTTCTTTGAACACATGCTGTTCCAACGCTCCGAAAACCTGCCGCGCAACGCCTTCTTCCAAAAGATAGCCCGATTGGGTGGTGACTTCAACGGTTCTACAAATGCCGACGGCACCAACTACTACGAAACTGTTCCCCGTGATGCACTGGAAAAGGTACTCTGGATGGAATCGGACCGTATGGGTTTTTTCATCAACACAGTGACCCAGGGAGGACTGGAGAGGGAGATTGACATTGTCTCCAACGAAAAACGCCAAAACTACGACAGTCAGCCCTATGGACAGAGCAGCATTATCATTGCCAAAGAGTTCTACCCGCAAGGGCACCCATACAGCTGGACCACCATCGGAGAAATCGAAGACCTGCGCAACGCCACAATCGACGATGTTAAAGAGTTTTACAGCACCTATTACGTGCCTTCCAACGCCACACTTGTGATATCGGGCGATTTTGACAATGCTTTGGCAAAAGAGTTGGTGGACAAGTACTTTGCAGAGATCCCCAACCCACATAAAGTGGAGGTTCCAAAACCACAGCCTGTTACCCTGGAAGCAAGTAAATATGTAATGTGGGAAGATGCATATGCACGCTTGCCGCAAATCACCTCGGTTTACCCGACTGTAGAACAATACCATCCCGATTCATATGTTTTATCGGCCTTTACCACCCTTTTTGCCCAAGGTAAAAACTCTCCCCTCTACAAAGTGATAGTAGATGAGAAGAAACTGGCCTCCAATGTCAGTGCGTACAGCATGTCCCGCGAGGTGGCCGGTCAGGCCCAAATCTCCGTAAGGACTCACGACGGCATTAATCTCAATGATGTATATGGTGCGATTAACGAAGCATTCGAAAAGTTCGAAAAAGAGGGTGTCAACCCACAGGAGCTGGAGAAGTATAAAGTGATGACAGAGGTAAACATGTACAACCGCCTCAGCAGCATAATGGGTAAAGCCATAATGATGGCTAGGGACAATGAGTTTTCGGGAACCCCCGACAAATCTATCAAAGACCTGGAAATTATCCGCAACATTACTGCAGAACAAGTAATGGAGGTCTATGACAAGTACTTCAAAAACAAGGAACATCTAGTCCTTAGTATGGTTCCCCGTGGCCAGGCTTCACTTGCGGTAGAGGGTTCCAGGATGGCAGAGGTAACCCTGGAAAAGGTAGAGGACCAGCAGATGAAATCCCAAGGCGGCAAGATCATTGACGACCCTTATGAAAGGAGTGTTTCCAAAATCGACCGCTCCATAGAGCCCGGTTACCTCCCCAATACCCCAACCATCAATCTGCCCCAAATCTGGAACACCAAACTTTCCAACGGTATGGAAGTATATGGCATTACACAGTCCGAACTCCCTGTGGTAGAACTCAACATCACACTCAAAGGTGGTCTGGTCACCGACCCCGTAGGGATGGAGGGATTATCATACCTCAATGCCAGGCTCATGAATGAGGGTACTGCGTTAAAGACCGCCGAGGAGCTGGAAAGCGCAATGGGTCTGCTGGGGGCACGCATCAGGGTGAGTTCAGGTATTGAACAGGTGTCCATAGACATCACTGCCCTAAAACGCAACTTACCCCAAATCATCGAGCTGACACGCGAAATCATGCTCAGCCCGCGCTTTGACGAGGCCGCTCTCGAAAGGATCAAACAAGAGACACTCCAGTCTCTGCGTCAAGCCTCTGCCGACCCTCGCGTGATGGCACGTAATACCCGGGACCGTCTGCTGTACGGAGAGACCGGCACCTTGGCACGTTCCTATACAGGCACACCCGAAAGTATAGCCAAAATCACTATTGACGACATCAAAAACCACTATAACAGCTACTTCTCACCCGACATTGCGGCAGTGAACGTTGCCGGGGACATACTGCAGGAAGAGTGTGCAGAGGTGCTTGCACAGCTTGCCGGCGAGTGGACTCCAAAAGAGACTGTATTGCCACAACCCGTACAAGGTATCCCTGCAAAAGGAGGACAAATATACTTTGTGGACAACCCGGGATCTCCCCAATCCATGATCTATGTGAGCAAGCAGGGCATCAGCTATGGCCATAGCGACTTCTATCCGGCATACATTGCCAACTACCGTTTGGGCAATGGGTCACAGGGAATGCTCTTTGATGTGCTCAGGCTGCAAAAAGGTTATACCTATGGCGCGTACTCATCGTTTGACGGTGGTGCCCTCTACAACAACTTCACTGCCTACTCCAGCGTACAGGCCAGCACAACCCCCGATGCCCTGGCAACATTCCGCGACTTGATTACCAACTACCCGGCAGTATATACCCAGGAGATGCTGGACGAAACCCGCAACTCCCTACGAAAATCCATGGCCTCTTCATTTGAGACCCTTGGTTCTTTGACCGGATTGCTGCAAAACATCTCTTACTATAAACTGCCTTTGGACTATGTGAAGCAGCAAGAAGAGATGCTTGCGGGTATGACCGTGGAGCAAGCACGTGAAATGATGGAAAAACACATGAGAGCAGGCGATATGGTATTCATTGTGGTAGGTGATGCCAAAACCCAGCTTAAACCTTTAGAAAAACTTGGACTCGGCAAACCGATCCTGGTTGCGAAAAAATAACCCCGGTAATTGCCCGGCAAAAAATAAAATGCCCCAACAGCTAATAATTTTTGCCGGGCTTCTTAATTTTGCTATTTTTGCACTCCAAAGTTTACCAAAACAACTGCCCGGATGGCGGAATCGGTAGACGCGCTGGTCTCAAACACCAGTGGCCGCAAGGCTGTGCCGGTTCGATCCCGGCTCCGGGTACAACAAAAAAACAACCCTAATTGATTATTAGTCATTTAGGGTTTTCCCTTTTAGGATCTGCACCACATTTGCACCACTCGTAATGAATATAGCTTTTCTCGCTCTCTCTTTATTGTTGTTTCCTATTAACAATTGCCATTAATTACTCTGCATAATACTGGTCGAGAAATATTGAATTTTAAGCATTTGTATAAGAAAGTGCAAACGTTTTTTATTTCATTTGCATACAAGATGCAATTTACCGTAAAAATAGAGTTCTTGTTTTCAACGGATATCAAAGATACGTCTTCCAAAGATATACAAATCCCAAAAAATATACACTCATTAGATACTGGCAAAGGTAATCGTTTTAATTTCGCTATTATTTCTTACATGCCTCCACTAACCGAATTAATGTTCTACTTTGCTTATCAGATAAGGATAGTTAGCATTATAAGCAGCTATAATAAAAATACTTATGATGTAGTTACTGCAAATATTAATTGCCCATCGATAATTTTTTAATAAATTTATCGATTCGATTACATATCAATAATTCAACACATAATGACCAAAGAACAGCAAAGAGATGAACTCCATCGCACAATATGGCAAATAGCCAATGATCTAAGAGGTAGCGTAGATGGATGGGATTTTAAATCATACGTACTTGGGATGCTCTTCTACAGATTCATATCTGAGAACCTAACTGTATATCTCAACAAGGAAGAACACCGTTCTGGGAACACCACCTTTGATTATGCCATGCTATCTGACAGTGATGCAGAATATGGACGAGAAGAGACTGTTAAAGACAAGGGATTCTATATACTGCCCTCTGAGCTGTTCAAAAATGTTTGTAAGAAGGCAAAGAATGATGCCAACCTGAATGAGACCTTGAGCACAGTTTTTAAAAACATTGAGAATTCAGCAAAGGGTGCTGACAGTGAGGATGACATGAAAGGCCTGTTTGATGATATAGATGTCAACAGTAACAAGCTTGGATCAACAGTCCCCAGAAGAAACCAACTACTGGTAAAAATCATGGAGGCTGTAGATGGTCTGAAGCTCGGGAATTATTCTGATAACTCCATTGACACCTTTGGGGATGCATACGAGTATCTGATGACAATGTATGCCAGCAATGCAGGAAAGTCTGGAGGAGAGTTCTTCACTCCGCAAGAGGTATCAGAGCTGTTAGCAGAGATTACAATTGTAGGTAAGACATCTGTCAACAAAGTATATGACCCTGCATGTGGATCGGGTTCCCTGCTGTTAAAATTTGCAAAGGTTCTTGGTAAGGAGAATGTGAAACAAGGGTTCTTTGGGCAAGAGATAAACCTGACAACATACAACCTATGCAGGATAAACATGTTCCTGCATGACATCAACTATGAGAGGTTTGACATTGCACATGGCAATACTTTGACAGATCCAAAGCAATGGGATGATCAACCTTTTGATGCCATAGTTTCAAATCCTCCATATTCTACGAAATGGGAGGGCGATGCCAATCCACTGCTGATAAACGACCCTCGTTTTTCCCCTGCTGGAGTACTAGCCCCAAAGAGCAAAGCCGACCTCGCCTTTACCATGCATATGCTCTCATGGTTGTCAACAACAGGGACAGCTGCTATTGTTGAGTTTCCGGGAGTGTTGTACAGGGGGGGAGCAGAGCA
>SABC01000101.1 GCA_009929175.1 Bacteroidia bacterium
GGAACAGAATTTTCAGGGCCATGGGCTGCAATGTCCGGACTTTTTGACGGGAAGAGTGCAATATTGTGCGACACAGAAGAGTCTGATATAAAGGCTGTTGCTAAAGTAAAAAGGATGTATGAGACACTGAATATGAGGATAATTTACATGAACAGCACAAATCACGATGTCCATGCAGCATATATCTCTCACATTTCACATATCAGCTCATTCGCTCTGGCGCTTACTGTTCTGGAGAAGGAGAGGAATGAAAAACACATTTTTGACCTTGCAAGCGGAGGTTTTGACTCAACTGTAAGACTTGCAAAGAGTTCCCCTGACATGTGGGTACCAATCTTTCATCAAAATAAAGAGAATGTGGTAACCGTTCTGGAAACATATATCGAAAAACTTCAGAAGTTCCGGGCATTGATCAAAGAGGATGAAGATGAAAAAATCAGGGATCTGATTAAAGAATCAAATAGAATAAAGGCAGTATTGAAGCATTAAGAATATGGAAAAAAATTACAACTCCCCTTTTGAAGGATGGGGACTAAGCAAACAGGAGCGGCCGGTTATGATAGCCGGGCCGTGCAGCGCAGAGTCAGAAGAACAGGTAATGGATACGGCTGTTCAACTGAAAAGTATCGGAGTAGAGGTATTCCGTGCCGGAATATGGAAACCCAGAACCAGACCCAATCAGTTTGAAGGGGTCGGCAGCATGGGCCTTGAATGGATGAGGAGAGTCCAAAGAGAGACAGGAATGAAGATATCCACAGAGGTCGGAAATGTCAAACATGTATACGATGCATTAAGATATGGCGTTGACATTATATGGATTGGTGCCAGGACAACTGCCAACCCATTTGCCATGCAGGAGATAGCTGATGCCCTCCGAGGTGTGGATATCCCCGTGCTTGTAAAAAATCCCGTCAATCCTGACCTGAACCTTTGGATCGGAGCAATCGAGAGGATCAAAGGGGCAGGAATAAGACATGTCGGAGCTATTCACAGAGGTTTTTCAACCTTTGACAAAAGCCGTTACAGAAATATTCCGCAGTGGCAGTTACCGATTGAACTAAAACAGAGAATACCCGAGATTCCTATGATTTGTGACCCTAGCCATATGGGAGGCAGGAAGGAGCTTCTCCAGGAGATATCCCAGAAAGCACTGGATCTGAACTACGATGGTCTTATGATTGAGTCTCACTGTTATCCGGCAATAGCAAAGAGCGACAGCGAGCAACAGGTAACTCCTGCCGAACTTGCAGCCATAATAGACAAGCTGATCCTAAGAGAGGTGAATACCAGCAATCCTTTGTTCCTACTAACACTCGACGAGCTGAGGCAAAAAATCGACATCTGCGATGAGAAGCTGATCAGAATCCTGCACGAAAGGATGTCTATTTCTGAAACAATCGGCCGCTACAAGAAGGAGAACAACATCACAATACTTCAGGCAGGGCGTTGGAAAGATATCGTGGATAAGATGGTGGAAAAGGGCAAGGCCAATGACCTCAGCGAAGAGTTTGTGAGCAATGTATTCAAGGCCATACATCAGGAATCCATAAACAAACAGACAATTATAATGAACAATTAATTCAACCGGAGATGCTTTGCCGTTCAATAGCCGTAGAAGGGAGTGAAAGAATCCTCTCTTTGATAGAGGGGGCCGAAATGGCCGAGATCCGGATTGAAGCCGCAGGGCTCTCACCTGCAGAGGTGACGGATCTCTTCAGAACACACAAATCACTTATAGCGACGTGCCGTCCCGGTGCTATCCCCGATGAGACAAGGAAAGCCCTTCTAAAGGCTGCAATAGATGGCGGTGCTGAGTGGGTTGATATTGAAATTGAATCTGATAAAACATATATACGGGAAGTGGGAGAGTATGCCAAAGCACATGACTGTAAGGTGATTATATCGTATCACAATTATCTTTCAACCCCCGACAAAGAGTATCTGGAGAGAGTAATCGAAAAATCGTTTTCAGAGGGTGCCGAGCTGGTAAAGATTGCCACAATGGCAAACACCGATAACGACAATTTAACACTCATCTCTCTTTACAGACCGGGAAGAGCCATACTTTCTATCGGTATGGGTCCTCTGGGTAGAGTTACCCGAGTAGAAGCCCTGAAGAAGGGTGCTCCATTTACATTTGTAATTGCCCCGGGCTCACATGAAAGTGCACCCGGGCAATATAGCGAAGATGAGATGAAATCGATAGTCGGAATCTAAAGCTTCATACACCAGTTATGGTCGTCACTCTCCTCCCCGTACTGGATTCCGGTAAGTCTTCTGTACAGCCTCTCACTGACAGGACCGCTCTTTTCTCTATCACCTGTCTTGTATGAAATACCCAAAGCCTTGTCTACAATCTCCCAGACAGGAGTTATAACAACAGCTGTCCCACAGGCACCAACCTCATCAAAATCACTTAACTCCTCCACAGGAACCTTTCTTTTTTCCACCATCATACAAAAATCTTCGGCAAGTTGCATCAATGATTTATTTGTGATTGAGGGAAGAACGGAGGCTGAATCCGGCGTCACATAGGAATTACCTTTAATACCGAAGAAATTGGAAGATGAAAACTCATCGATATACTTTCTCTCCGCCGAATCAAGATAAAGTATTGAGGCAAATCCTTCCTTCTTGGCCTTGGTTCCGGCCAGCATTGAAGCAGCGTAATTACCGCCAATCTTGTAACTGCCTGTACCCATAGGTGCTGCCCTGTCATGATCCCTGGCAAGGAGCATTCTTGCAGGAGTAAGGTTTTTGCCGGAAAACGCACCTACAGGAATTGCAGCAACTGCAAAGAGTACCTCCTTCGGACTTACAAGATCAATCTGTGGTTCAACACCAATCAAAAAGGGTCTCAGATACATTGAAGCCCTGCTTTCATAAGGAGGAAGAAAATCAATATTCTCAATTACAGCCCTTTTGCAGGCCTCCACAAACATCTCGACAGAGGGAGAGGCAATACCAAGAAAATCAGCAGAACGTCCAAGCCTTTTCGCATTTTCATCGGGACGGAACAGCCTCACATTACCATCTGCACCCCTGAAGGCTTTCAACCCCTCGAAGGCCTCAATTCCATAATGGAGAGCGCCGGAAAGTGCGCTTATTTTAATATTATCGTCACTTTCAGCAGAAAGTGGACTCCATTCACCATCCTTGTACCATGAACAAATAATTTTATTTGTCTTTATATAGCCGAAAGCAAGTTTTGACCAATCCATATTTTTTTTCTTTTTATAAAATTAGAAATCCGAACAAATCCGGATTGTCATTCAGATATTGATAGACAATCCCCTTTTTATCCATTCTTGCTATGAGCTGAGGAAAATCAGAAGCATCTGCCAGCTCGACTCCAATGACTGCAGGACCCTGCTCTCTGTTATTCTTCTTTGAATATGCAAAATGGGTAATATCATCTTTAGTCCCCAGGACATCTCTTATAAAAGAGAGCAACGCCCCTGACCTCTGAGGAAAACGAATTATGAAATAGTGCTTCAACCCCTCGTGGAGAAGAGATCTCTCTCTTATCTCCTCCATCCTCGTAATATCATTGTTGCTGCCACTGACTATGCAGACAACATTCTTCCCCTTGATCCTTCCGGCATACTGATTAAGTGCGGCCACCGACAAAGCTCCGGCAGGCTCGGCAACAATTGCGTTTTTGTTGTATAATTCCAGTATTGTTGAGCAGACAGCACCTTCAGGGACTGATATAAGATCATCCAGCACCTCCTTGCAGATAGAGTATGTGTTCTCCCCCACTCTCTTTACCGCAGCACCGTCTATAAAGCTGTCAATAGCATCAAGTGTGGCTACTTCACCCTTGTCAAAGGCCAGCCTCATACTTTGAGCACCGGCAGGTTCAACTCCGATAATCTTTGTTTCAGGGCTGACTTGCCTGAAATATGCTCCGACTCCGGATGCCAGACCGCCGCCGCCAATAGGAATAAAAATATAGTCAATCTTTTCGTGGATATCCTGCATTATCTCAATGCCTACTGTAGCCTGACCCTCGATTATTTTCGGGTCATCAAACGGATGAATGAATGTCATACCACTCTCATGGCAGAATTGTTTTGCCTCCTCGTACGCAGCATCGAAAGTATCGCCTGTAAGTACAATTTCGACAAACTCCCTGCCAAACATCTTGACCTGGTTTATCTTCTGTTTAGGAGTGGTGGCAGGCATATAGATAACACCCCGGATACCAAGTTTGCAACACGAAAAAGCGACACCCTGCGCATGATTACCGGCACTGGCACAAACAACACCCTTTTTGAGCTGCTCTTTACCAAGGCTGTTGATCTTATTGAAGGCCCCACGTATTTTATAGGAACGGACAACTTGAAGATCTTCTCTCTTAAGCATGACATTTGCCGAATATTTAGCTGAAAGATTCATGTCAGGCATAAGAGGAGTGGAAGCCAGGACCGGACTTATCGTTATCCTGGCTTTAGAAATATCTTTAATATGGGGAAAATAGGACATTGTATAGAATCTATTTATTTCGTTCCGGTCTGAGAGACCTTACCACCTCTCCGGTCTGCCACATCTCGCTCTCCCTCATCTCCTTCAGCTCTGCATCGAGTTTAACCCTGTAATCCGCCTTTCCGTTTGAGTCTATAGAGCGCTGAGCTTCATTGCCTTTTGCCACTTCACTATACAGTTCTGAGAATACAGGAAGCGTTGCGTCACGAAATTTTTTCCACCAGTCCAGAGCCCCGCGTTGTGCTGTAGTTGAGCAGTTTGCATACATCCAATCCATTCCGTTCTCAGAGACAAGAGGCATCAGACTCTGTGTCAGCTCCTCCACAGTCTCGTTAAAAGCCTCCGATGGCGAGTGACCATTATCCCTCAAAGTCTGATATTGAGCTGCAAAGATTCCCTGAATGGCTCCCATAAGCGTTCCCCTCTCTCCGGTAAGATCTGAATAAACCTCTTTCTTGAATGTGGTTTCAAACAGATAACCTGAACCAATACCCACTCCAAGAGAGACAGTCCTGTCAAAAGCCTTTCCGGTGGCATCCTGATATATGGCATAGCTCGAATTCAACCCCCTCTTCTCAAGAAACAGCCTTCTGAGTGATGTTCCGGAACCTTTAGGCGCAACCAGTATAACATCAACATCCTTTGGAGGGACTATCCCTGTCCTTTCGCTGTATGTAACTGCAAACCCATGAGAAAAATAGAGAGCCTTACCAGGAGTAAGGTGTTTGCTAACGACAGGCCATAACTGTATCTGTCCGGCATCCGAAAGCAAGTACTGTAGAATAGTACCCCTCTTGCAGGCCTCCTCTATTTCAAAGAGTGTCTCTCCCGGCACCCATCCGTCCGCGACAGCCTTGTCCCATGTCTTTGAATCTTTCCTCTGACCAACAATCACATTAAAACCATTGTCCCTGAGGTTCAGAGCCTGTCCGGGTCCCTGAATACCATATCCTATAATTGCTATTGTCTCGTTTTTTAATGTCTCCAATGCTTTTGAAAGTGGAAACTCCTCTCTTGTTACTACATTTTCCGCAACATTACCGAAATACATTTGTGCCATGATTGTAATTATTTATAAGTGTGTTAATTATTAAGAAACTTTTTGTAAAATATTTGTTATGTTTTCTTCA
>SABC01000325.1 GCA_009929175.1 Bacteroidia bacterium
TTTCTATTCATTCCCACAATTACAGCAAGAACAAGGAGGGCCAAAGTATCTGTAATCATAGTTCCTCCAACAGATATGTTCACAGCTCTGTTCTTTGTTACCCCGAGTTTGCTAAGTATAGGGTATGCAATTAGAGTGTGTGATGCAAACATACTTGCCAGAAGTATTGATGACATAAGAGACATCTCTAACACATACAAGCCGGTCAAAGTTCCCAGAGCCATGGGAATCAAAAATGTAAACATCCCAAACAGCAAACTTTTGCCGCTATTTTTCTTAAACTCAGCAAGATCTATCTCAAGCCCGGCGAGAAACATTATATACAGCAACCCTGCTGTTCCGGAAAGTATTATACTGCTGTCCCTGAGCAAGAGGTTGAATCCGTTAGGTCCTATTACCGCACCGGCAATTATAAGCCCCAAAATATGGGGAATTTTAAACCTGTTCAGAATTATAGGCGCAAACAGTATAATTATCAATATTACCAAAAACTTAAGCACCGGATTGCTCAAGGGTAGAGCAAGATCTGTTATTGCCAGGAACATCATACTTATTCAGTTTTATCCATTAACCTTTTTATAATCAGACAAAAACTTTTCAAGGCCGATATCAGTCAGCGGATGCATCAGCAGGCCAAGTATCGCATCCAGGGGACAGGTGGCCACATCGGCTCCGGCCTCAAGGCACTGGATAATGTGCATTGTATGGCGGATGGAGGCGGCAAGGACCTCGGTCTGGTAGCCGTAATAGTTGTAAATCTCCACTATTTGCTTGATAAGGGCAACTCCATCAGTGGATACATCGTCCAGTCTTCCTACAAATGGTGACACATAAGTAGCCCCGGCCTTTGCGGCCAGTAGCGCCTGACCTGCTGAAAAGACCAGAGTGCAGTTTGTTCTGATTCCATTCTCGGAAAAATACTTTATGGCTTTTATCCCCTCTTTTGTACAAGGAACCTTAACAACTATCTGCTCGTGGAGGGCAGCAAGCTCCTCCCCCTCTCTAACCATCCCCTCAAAATCGGTTGCAATCACCTCTGCGCTGACGTCACCCTTAA
>SABC01000326.1 GCA_009929175.1 Bacteroidia bacterium
ACCGGTCCGGCAACAGCTGCCGAGGCGATGGGTCTTGCAAAGAAGGCTGCTGAGGTTATCGATTACAAACTGATGGACAAGAGACGTTTCCACAGACTCTTCAGAGAGTTTGAATACAGCGACGAGGTTCCTCTCAAACCGGAAGGCGGAAACCGCCATTACTCAGTCAAACGGCCGCTGGAAGAGAGGATTGGCAACTTCAACGAGATCAGTCTCGGTTACACACCGGCACAAGCCTATGCCGAGGCAGCAAGGTGCCTGCGCTGCGATGTCCGTACCACAGTCAAAACAGAGGAGGAATAATCATGGAAAATAATAATGTGAATATAACCGTAGACGGCAGGGGATATCAGGTACCGGCCGGTTCTACTATACTTGAGGCCTGTCGTGGCATAGGGATACAAATACCGTCTCTTTGCTATATGAAAGATGTCTCTCACAATGCATCGTGCGCTATATGCGTGGTTGAGGTAAAGGGAGCAAAAGCCCTTGTAAGGTCATGCATAAGCAATGTTGCTGAAGGGATGGAGATAAAGACCCACTCCCCTCTTGTGGATCAGGCCAGGAAAATCAATCTTGAGCTCATACTAGCCAACCACCCGAAAGACTGCCTTATTTGCGAGAGGAACGGCAACTGTGAATTGCAGGATCTTACAGCAACCATAGGAATAAAGGAGACTGTATTTACAAGAACAAAACCGGCCGGCAAGGTGGATGACACATCAGTCTCACTTCTCAGGACTCCCGAAAAGTGTATATTATGTGGCAGATGCGTTGCTGTCTGTTCTCAGGTGCAGACTGTACATGCAATCGATTTTACAGGAAGGGGGCTGAAGACTAAAATATCCACCTATCTGGACAAAGGTCTCGGCAATGTTGCCTGTACCAACTGCGGTCAATGTGCCCTTGTGTGCCCTACGGCTGCAATTACAGAAAAAGATGAGTCAAGGAGTGTCTTCGACGAGATATACAACGAGAACAAATATGTTATTGTGCAAACAGCCCCGGCAATCCGTGTAGGTATTGGTGAGGCAATGGGTATGGAATATGGAGCT
>SABC01000327.1 GCA_009929175.1 Bacteroidia bacterium
TGCTTGAATACATGAAGCAATATGACGTGGAAGTTGGAGAAAGGACTTTCCAAAGAGACTTGGCAGAGATACGCAGCAACTTCGACATTGAAATCATATATGATGAAAAGAAGAACGGCTACTTTGCACAGACTGACAGTACATTGGAATTAGACAAGTTACTGTATTTTATAGGATTGGCGGAAAGCTCGGATATTGCCCTCTCTACCATGAGGGACAAAAACAGGCTGTTGCAATATCTTGCTGTCAGCCCCGATCCCCGTGCAAAGGGAGTGGAACATATCGGGTGGCTGTTGAGGGCTATCCAAAATCAGACGGTTGTCCGCTTTTCCCATTATAATTACCAGTCGGGAGAAACCAAAGACTACACCGTCTGTCCCTACTTGCTGAAAGAGTTTGAGGGTATGTGGTATTTGTTTGCCTTTGTGGATAAGTTGAAATCGTTCCGTACATTCGGGTTGGACAGAATACACAATCTTATAACAACAGACGATGTGTTCCAACGAGAACCTGCATTGGAAGAAATCGCTAAACGCTTTGATGATGTGTATGGGCTTGTCTATGAACCCGACAACAATCCGACTGCCCCGATAGAAGAAGTCAGGTTGAAGGTCTCTCCTTCCATGTTGCCCTATCTCCATTCGTTGCCAATCCATTCCTCACAGGTAATAGAGGATGATGTTATCACCCTGCATCTGATAATCAATCCCGAATTGGAGAACAGGATAATGAGTTATGGAGAACATATAGAGGTGTTGTCTCCGTTGTCATTGAGGGAAAGTATAAAGAACAGAATACAAAAGATGTTATCCAATTATAAATGAATTATTGCCAGATTATTTGCATGAGCCGTTGCAGCAATGTAACGGTATTTTTTTGCCATTTTCTCGTCAGTGATGAAAAATATTAGACCACCGACTTAAATTGACGTACCCCTAATCTTACCTTTGCGGAAAAACAGGCTTATATGTCAAAATTGATAGGAGGAAAGAAATCGGCAGGGGAACAATCGAAAAATTGTGCGATAAGGAAAACTTGGTGTACGCTGTACT
>SABC01000328.1 GCA_009929175.1 Bacteroidia bacterium
TTTTGTAACCATATAATTGCCTTAGCTATGAAAAAGACCGCCGTGTGCTTTATTTTTACCCTGTTTTTTACCTCTTTTGCGTTGATTACCAGTGCTCAAGCAGTTCACCCCGATCAATGGAGCAGCTGGATTAACGATACCTTAAAGAATTTAGCTGTAGCAGACACTTTCAGGATTCAGAATTTTGAATCTTCAGCCATTGATACATGGGAATACACCTTAACAGGGAAAGGAGCCTCTTTAGCAAATGCCTCACATAATGGTATAACCGGTCAGAATGGAAACTATTCCGTTTGGTTGCCTGCGGGAAGTGGTATTGTTTTTGCACCGCTTAATGTAGCGGGTTATGACAGTGCTCGTACCCGGGTTAACTATGTTGGCAAAGATCTGGCCGTATCTCAAAAACTACTGTACTCTTCCATTCAGGATAACATTCCAAAGTCTAATCAATTTCAGGACCCGAATACGGATGGTTCTTTTAAGCCAGGAACAATGACTAAAGTAAACTTATTACATATCTATGTTGATGAGGCGACTCCTCCGCAGGGAGGGTTTTATGTAGATAATGTATTCAGTTACGGGAAAATTGCCGGAAACTCTCTGTTTACCGGTGCCGGAAACTGGAACGATTCAATCCGGTGGAGCCATCTTCCGCCGGCCCGTCTTAGGAAGGCGCTGGTTGCAGGAATTGTAACGGTGACGAGTAATCAGCAGGTAAGCGGCTTGAAAATAGGACAGGGTTCTGTCAAGGTGGATGAAGGTGCTCGACTTACAATAGACAGTACGCTTGTCTTGTATCATACAGTGCAATACAAATCGGAGTTTATTAATAAGGGAACGTTGGTGGCAAAGGATAATGTTCAATTGGTAACCTCTTTCCCTCAAAAGGGGGTATGGCGTTTTATTTCATTCCCTTTCGATGTGTATGCAGATGGTATTGATCCCCGGTTTATTTTGAAAGATGATCAAACGACAACGAACGGAAACTATCTTTATGCACAAATATATGATGCCAGCAAGCGGGCTGAAACAGGTACCGAAT
>SABC01000329.1 GCA_009929175.1 Bacteroidia bacterium
ATGAAGCCCGTCAATTTCGGTTTTCTCAAGTGACTCGATCTTAGATTCATCTGCCCAGTTTACCTCAATAGTAGGCAGTTCCCAAACCTTGCCAAGCAAAAGTGCCGCAGCAAGCATAATAACTGTAAGTATTGCAGGCAGCCATCTGAAACCTTTTTTCTTACCGAATGTCAAAGCATCTTTGTTACATGAAGCCACGCACTCTCCACAAAGTGTACAGTCAATATGTTTAACAGTTGTCAACTTTTCTACATTAATGCTGTAAGGGCATTTTTTTGCACAGAGACCGCAATTGTTACATACTTCTGTGTCACGGTTAACCTTAAGAACAGGGAATATTTTTGACTCGAGGTAGATTGCCTCCCAGATATAACCGATCAGGCAAGCAGCGGCAAGCAGGTAAACCCATGAAACGGCAAGTCCGCTGAAACCGAGCAGTGCATAGATTCCGACAAGAACAACAAATGTGATTGTGAACTTAAATATATTGCTCATTGCCCCAAGCGGGCAAATATATTTACACCAGAACATCTTAATGAAGAAACTGCCAAACAGGAATACAACAATGGCAATGATTGACATCCAGAGTGTGATCTCTCCTTGGAAACCGGTTGCTGCAGCGTAATAAGGGTCAAAGTTCTTGCAGAAAAGTTCCGAATCATTAATAGTGTAGTAAAAGATAAGGAAAAGTAGTGCAAACTTAAGGAGTCTCAAACCCCTGTCGAGTAGTGATCCGCTCTTTATCACAATCTCCTTGATTTTCATTTTTTCACGAGGCTTCCCGATATACTCTGTACCCCATCCTAAAGGGCATAGGTAACCGCAGAAGAGTTTGCTGAACAAAATTACAGCAACGGCAAGAACAATACCCATCATTATCTGAGCCATAGACATGCTACATGCCATAGAGCCTGCAACAAGATATGTACCTAAAGACTCGATACCCCCCATAGGGCAATAAGCTTCAGGATCGGCGCTCTCATTTCCGAATACCTTGGTCAGAACGATGATAATTGCAAGAAGGGTTCCCCACTGTATTAAG
>SABC01000330.1 GCA_009929175.1 Bacteroidia bacterium
GTTGGCCCATCCGGCTGTCCAGTCATCTACTGACACATCCGACCTGAATGCACCTATGAATGTCACCTTATCAAAGAAAGAGGATGACAGGTTTTCATTAGTAAACAAATTGGATTTACCGGTCAAAGGACTGCCTGTCAAAGGGCCCCAGTTCGGAGATGACAAAAGAGAGTTCGGTTGTGAAATCTTCACATCAGTATTTGACGAATAGAGAGTGTTCAAATTCCCTGAGCTTTTAAAAAACGTTGATGAGAAAGACTCCTTTGCGGTTTTATCAAATGTTGAGGCATTTATAGAGAGAGAGTCCTTAAATGATGCATCCTTGTCGCTTCCCAGTATCCCCATTCCTGCAAACACTATATTTTTCAGATTTATTGCCCCGGATGTGGCAGATGATTGTGTCAACGACCCCTTGTCATTACAAATGAGAAGCCCCACAGGATAACCTATAGCGACAGAGTTGTAGCAATTAAGGTTTGAACTTCTCCTTATCTGGATTGCAGACTGGAACTGACCAAGTTTTGAACCATTTCCGGGATAGTAGTTGCCTCCTGTTATGTATGCCGTAGTATTTTCAAATTGATTATCCTGAGCTGCCGGGCCGATAAATGTTAAGTTGGAGAAAACCGGTTTCGTAACAGGTTGTTGAGTTGTTCCCTCAGCATTGTTGTCCGATTCAAGCCCGTTTGAGGATGATTTGTCCGCAATCCTGGGATTCCTTACTATCAGGCCGTATTGTATTTTCCCCCTGTATCCGTTATCTGTATCAAAATCATCGTCCCACCCGTGATAGGCAATAAGGTATTTTGCATCAACCGTCCCGCCGAACCATTCAAATGAATCGTCGTTTGAGTATGAAACCTGTATATGATCAATTCTGGTCCCGCTACCAACAGAACCTAATGTAAGGCCATTGATTTCCTGATCTGTCTTGAACGGGTATCCTGCAAACTCAATTCTCACATATGAAAGTATTCATGAATTGTCTGTGTCCTGAGTTCCTCCGTGACTTGAACGCGGTCCCCCTTCAATAATCATC
>SABC01000102.1 GCA_009929175.1 Bacteroidia bacterium
TGCAATTTATGCCATCAACACCCAAACCGGGCAACCTGTAATAAGCCAAAAATATGTTGTAAATTCCGGGGAGGAGATTACAACAATGCAGGTGTTCCAACAAGCGTGGTATCAACAGGCCCGCAAAAAGACTGGTGCTGTTCCGATTGCCTCACATAACAAGACTCTCTTGATATCAACCTATAATAACAGTTCTAAAATTGGGAAATTGGTTGCCATTCCAATAATAAACCTTGGAGAGGGCAATCTTGATAAGGCAAACCAGAGAGAGTTTGCAGGATTCGACAAAATCACTGCAGTCGCATCTGTTGGTTTATAATTAAGTGTGTGTGTTTCAGTGATATGTTGCCCGGATTTCATGTAAATATATGATTTCCGGGTAACTATTTTTATCACCTTTGAAAATGCCATGAAATTTTTTTCAACTTTTAAATGTCTTCATTTAACACTTTTATACACCATTCTCGTTTAAACAAAATAAACATTTTGATATGAAGTATCTTTTAATTTCAATCCTGATTTTTTCAAATACATTGTTATTTGCTCAAAGGCATAACAGGAGATGGACAGCTCCAAAAGCAACTGATTTAAGTGAATTTGTCACAGATGAATATTCAAAGACGGCAGGGCTTTTTAATGTATACCGTAAGGATAACAAATGGTATTTTGAGATTGCGGATTCACTGCTCGGACGTGAAATAATGAGCGTGACAAGGTTTACAAAAATGCCCCCAGGTTCGCCATTTTATTCGGGAGACCTCTCAAACCAGCAAATGATAATGTTTGAAGAGGCCAAGAATGGCCGGATAAACTTAAAGGCCGTTTCGGTGCTCATATCAAGTCCTGACTCTACGGCTGCAATATTTTCTGCCGTGCAGAGGTCCAACTACCAGCCAATAATAAAGTCCTTTGATATTATTGCGAATACCGATAGCTCGACCTTAATAGATATCACCCAGCTATTTGCTGCCGATTTGCCGTTCTTGATGAAGCCACCAATGAAGATCCTCTTTGGAATCATCAACATTGATCCCGAGAACTCCTATATTACCTCTGTAAGAAGCTACCCTCTCAACTCCGAAATATCTGCAATCAAGAACTTTAGTGTAAGACCAGACTCCAGGATACAACTGGCAAAAGAGAGCGGCTATCTCACTATGGAGTTCAACACCTCCTTGTTGCTTTTGCCAAAGACTCCAATGGAAGGTCGTAAATATGACCGAAGGCTGGGTTATTTTAGTACTTCGAGCGAGGTGTACAGCGACACCCTCCAGGATGTTCCAAAGAATGAGGTTATCTACCGCCACAGGCTTGAACCCAAAACAGAACAGGATGCTGCTCTGCAATCAAAAGGGGAGCTCATAGAACCAAAAAATCCTATTGTCTTTTATATCGATCCGGCGACACCCGAAAAATGGAGACCATACCTCAAACAAGGAGTAATGGATTGGAATGTGGCATTTGAACATGCAGGATGGAAAAATGCAATCAAGGCAGTCATCCCCGAACCGGCAGACAGCGTCAATATCCTCGAAGATGCACGATACTCTGTAATCCGCTACATGGCTTCCCCCAATCCAAATGCTTACAGTATCAGTATTATTGACCCCCGTTCGGGAGAGATTGTTTTGACCCATATAGGGTGGTACCATAACGTAATGCAGCTGCTGCATGAATGGTTTTTCACCCAAACCGCAGCATATAACCCGGAGGCACGCAGTGCCGTGTATAGTGACAAACTGATGGGCCAACTTATAAGGTTTGTCTCATCCCATGAAGTAGGCCACTCGTTGGGCCTTATCCACAACATGCGTTCAAGCAGTGCTACACCCGTCGAAAAGCTGAGGGACTCTTCGTGGGTGGAAAAATATGGCCATACCTCTTCAATCATGGATTACTGCCGCTTTAACTACGTGGCACAACCCGGAGATAACGTCACAAATGTGTTCCCCCGTATAAACGACTACGATAAATGGGCCGTCAAATGGGGCTATGCTCCACTGTACGGTTATAGTGAAAAGGAAAAGGAGTCGATTCTTGACCAGTGGGTTGTCGAAGCATTCAAGGACCCCAGGCTCAGGTACACCCACGAAGGGATTGAAGGGATAGACCCCAGAAACCAGACCGAGGATTTAGGTGACAACTCCATGAAGGCATCGGAGTATGGCGTCGCCAACTTAAAGGTGATTATTGCTGGCCTCAGGGAGTGGAGCACCAACTCTCAACCAAATTTCTCGCTGATGGACCGCAGGTACAATGCCGTAATTGCTCAGTTCGGCCGATATATGGGGCATGTTGTTACCAATATAGGAGGGGTTTATTATGAACACAATACTCCGACAATGGAGGGTGCCTCGTATACCGGTGTTCCTGCAGCAATCCAAAGGGAAGCTATCAAGTTCCTTGCAGAGAATTTGTTCACAGCTCCGGTATGGTTGGCAGACGACTCTATCCTGAATGATATTCCCAGGCTTACCCCCGTAGACGTTATACTTGGAGTGCAAAGCAAGGTTGTCTCTGCACTGCTCAACCCCAAAAGGATAGGCAGGATCATTGCTTACAGTGACCAGACTGGCTTTACGATAAATGAATTCATCGATTCGTTTGTCAAATCCATTTACAGCGAAGTCTATAATGGAGGAGAGGCAGATCAATACCGTAGGAATCTCCAAAGATACTTTTTGAATTCCCTGTTGGAGTTGATTAAAAATGACGAGGAAGTAATTTCTCCCACAAGCTCAGTATATGGTGCTTTTTCCAATAAATTAGGGTTTACCGATTTTATCCCGGCCGCAAAATCATCCCTCAGGGATCTTGCGAAAAAACTTGACAGACAAGCCAGGGCAAGTAAAGACCCGGTTGCGGTTGCCCACTACAAGGAGATGTCGGCCAGCATAACAAAGGCAATAGATTAAATAACCATTACAAACGAAAAAAGAGATGAACTTGCGTTTTTATTTACTAATTCTGTTTTTTTGTGCATTGCTCCCTGCCAAGGTTTTGTCCCAACAACCAAATTATGACCTGGCAGCACGTTTTTCCCGGAACAAGATTGACAAATACACCTATTCTACCCGTGTAATACCTTACTGGTTCAAGAAATCGGACAAGTTTTGGTATTCCTACTCAACTTCGCAGGGCACCAATTACTACGTGGTCGATCCAATGAAGAAAAGCAAGAGAAAACTGTTTGACAATGGCTGGATGGCGGCAAGGTTAACCGAAATCGTCGGAGATCCTTTTGATGCCCAAAACTTGCCAATTGGCCGGTTATTACTGCAAGGGGACTCACTGTTCACATTCCATATAGTAAGCAAGGCACCCGAAGACAGGCTTGACTCCATAACAGGTAAACCCCGCGTAGGACCCAAGATCCATGGATTCACCTATGATCACGAAAAAAACGAGCTCAAGGAAATCAAGGATTTTCAATTCCCCAGCATGTATCCAGTTTGGGCGAGTGTGTCGCCCGACAACAGCTATGCCGTTTTATCAAAAAACCACAACCTCTACCTCATCACATGGGATGATTTTGAAAAGGCACGCATCAACTACAAGGATACGACAATAGTGTACAAACAAATCACTTTTGACGGAACGGCAGAATTCCCTTACGGGAGCGGTAGTGCCGATCTTCACCTCGATGCCAAGAAAGAACATGGTCCCGAGAGGCCAAATGTTGTGTGGTCTCCCGATTCCAGGCATTTTGCAATTGTGAGGACAGATTACACCGGGGTCAAAGATCTGTGGGTGATCAATTCACTTGCCACACCACGGCCTGTTTTGGAAACCTACAACTACCATATGCCAGGGGAAGCAGATAGCCCGCAAAAGCATCTTTATGTATATGATTTGTCAAAAGATACTCTGCAAGCCATCAAGAGCCGGCGCTTCAAAGACCAGGACCTGGTGGTACATGAGAGGCCGCGTGCAGCCAACACTACATTTGACGAGGTCAAGTTCAACATATGGGAAGGCAACGGCAACTTCTTTTTGGTTTCAAGGATCAGCAGGGACCACAAAAGGATTGATTTATGCAGGGTAGATGTCGGCAGCGACACTTTGATCCCTGTGATCGAAGAGCGGATGAACCCATACATTGAGACAAGGAGCCCTTTGGTAAGAAACAACCACATCATATGGTGGTCACAAAGGGATGGCTGGGGACACCTTTACAGGTACGACCCCACAGGTAAACTTGTAAACAGGATTACATCGGGAGAGTTCCATGTAGAGAATGTAATCGCATACGACACTGTAAGTCAGAGGATTTATTTCTCTGCTTATGGGTATGACACTAATATAAATCCATATTACACACATGTATACAGGGCAGGGGCCGATGGCACTGGCCTAAAGCCTATTGTGGCCGGAGATTTCGACAATCAGGTCCATATAACCGATAATGGCAGTTTTACCGTGAACAATTACTCCAGGGTCAATACCATTCCTTCATCCTCATTGTTGGACAAAGACGGAAATGTATTGATTGAGCTCGAAACGTCAGATTTTTCCACCTTGTTTTCCATGGGTTATAAATTCCCCGAACCCTTCAAGGTGAAGTCGGCCGATGGAAAAACCGACCTGTATGGTGTGATGTACAAACCCTATGATTTCGATTCGACAAGGTCTTATCCGATAATCCAGTACGTCTATCCCGGCCCCCACACCGAGGCGGTTGATTTCTCATGGTCTTCGCGCTTGGATGATACTGACAGGCTGGCCCAAATAGGCTTTGTGGTGGTAACCTTGGGGAATCGTGGCGGATCGCCACTGCGCTCTAAATGGTACCACACTTACGGATATGGCAACCTAAGGGACTACGGGCTGGAAGACAAAAAATTTGCCGTAGAACAGCTTTCGGCCAAGCATAGCTTCATTAATGGAAAGAGGGTAGGGATGCATGGCCACTCGGGGGGAGGTTTCATGACCGCCGCTGCATTGCTGGTATACCCCGATTTTTTCAAAGTCGGAGTATCCTCTGCCGGCAATCACGATAACAGGATATACAACAGATGGTGGGGTGAACTCCATCATGGTGTGGAAGAGGTTGTAACTGCAGCCGGGGACACAACTTTCAAGTTCAAGATAGATACCAATATGGACCTTGCCCCTCGGCTCAAAGGCCGCTTGATGCTTATTACAGGAGACACCGACAATAACGTTCATCCTGCCAACACCTACAGACTGGTCAATGCCTTGATAAAGGCGAACAAAAGGTTTGACATTTTCATTTTGCCCGGCCAGCGACATAGCCTTAGCTCTGTTGGTGAATACCTGTTCTGGCTCAAAGCGGACTATTTTAGCAAATATCTTTTGGGTGATTACCAGGACGATGTTGATATTGTCCAATTACACAACAACTAAAATGAAGTATTCATACTTGCGTGTATCAATTCAATCAATAACAAACATAAATCAAAACAAATGAAAAACTTTAGAAAAAACTGGTTGCGCCACTTAATACAGTGGGGAACAATCATAGCGATTGTCATATTCCTGACCAAGG
>SABC01000331.1 GCA_009929175.1 Bacteroidia bacterium
ACCCATCTGCTTACAAAGAAAGACATTGTTTATCGGGCTAATGCTGCTGATATTAAAATGATTGTTGTTGCCGGAGAGGAAGAGATTACCAAACATGTGGTAGATGCTATGCCGGATTCTCCAACTGTTAAAACATTGGTCTCCATTGGGCCGGAAGTTGCAGAAGGTTTTGAAGATTTCCATAAGGGAATTGAAAATGCTGCTCCATTTACCCGCCCGAACCATGCAAGTAGCAACGAAGATATTTCGCTAATGTATTTTACTTCAGGCACTACGGGCAATCCGAAAATGGTTGCGCATGATTTCACCTATCCGTTGGGACATATTGTTACCGGCAGTTACTGGCATAACCTTCATTCAGACAGTTTGCATCTTACAATTGCAGATACAGGATGGGGAAAAGCAGTATGGGGAAAGTTATACGGTCAGTGGATTGCCGGAGCAAATGTGTTCGTATACGATCACGAGAAATTTATTCCGGCAAATATGTTACAGATGATTCAGGATTATGGTATTACATCCTTATGCGCTCCCCCCACCATTTTCCGCTTTTTAATCAGGGAAGATTTATCCAAATATGATTTATCATCTCTAAAATACTGTACAATTGCGGGAGAAGCTCTTAATCCGGCTGTTTACGAATCGTTTTATAAATTGACAGGAATCAAATTGATGGAGGGCTTCGGTCAGACTGAAACAACTCCTACAGTAGCTACTTTTCCATGGATGGAACCCAAACCCGGATCAATGGGAGTACCTAACCCTCAATATGATGTTGATTTGATTCGTCCGGACGGCTCTCCGGTTGAAGACGGAGAACAGGGACAGATTGTGATCCGCACCTGTAATGGGAAACCCCTTGGCTTATTTAAAGAATATTACCGTGATCCGGAGCGTACCAAAAAAGCATGGCACGATGGATTATATTATACCGGTGATATTGCCTGGCGCGACGAAGATGGCTATCTGTGGTTTGTTGGCAGAGCCGATGACGTTATAAAAAGCTCAGGCTATCGTATCGGTCCGTTTGAAGT
>SABC01000103.1 GCA_009929175.1 Bacteroidia bacterium
ACCCTTGACTCCAAAGAGTCCAAAAAAGAGAAGTTCACATTCAAGGAGCCTGTTTTGCAAACCGGCGAGGTATCGCTAAGGTACCAAGCTACCGGTATGCTTAGCTCAAAGGCAAGTGTAAACAGGTTATACCACGCCCCGGTGGAGTACAACACAAAAAACAACCTGATGGCCAAATTTATCACCTATATCCTGAGGGAGAGGTATATGAAATCGATCAGGGAAGAGAAGGGCGGCACGTACTATGTAGGAGTCACATCTGACTTGCTCCGTTATCCTAATCCCTCCCTTTCTTTCTCAATAGATTTTGACACAGACCCTGCATTGGTCAGTGAACTTTTGGATATTGTACAGCTGGAGGTAGACAACCTGGTAGCAAACGGTCCGCTGGAGAGGGAGATGAGGGAGATAACCCTTTACCTGGAAAAGGTCTATAGCGAAAACAAAGCAAAACCCGAGTGGATATCCCTGATTACCAATTCGATTCTTGGAGAGGAGAGCGTAATATTCGGCGAAAAGGATTACCTGGACAAAATGAATATCAAGGAGATCCATGACTTTGCCCGCTCTGTGTTCTCTACCGGGAACCGGATGACATTTGTTTTTGAGCCGGTTCTTTAGGGGCCGGCCTTGCAAATATCCTGGACAAGAAAATCAAGGCAAGGGTAAGGACTATTACGACAAAACCGGGATGGGCATACTGGACATCCAAAGCCCATATGAGTTGTAAAATTGAAAGTAAGACAAGAGAGAGTGCACTCAGCATTCTCTCTGTTTTTTTCCATCCCTTGAAGGAGGCTATTGCCACCAATCCAAAGAGTGGATTACACCACAAAAGATTGTAGTTCATATATAACTCACGGTGTTCGGTTATGAGGATAATTCCCCCGAGTACAACTCCCAAAAGAGAGATGACCACCAGGTAACCATTGGAGAAGGCTTTGCCGAATCGCTTTGCAAAAAAGCCTGCCAACACCCCCGCCAAAAGGAGGGACAGCACAAAAAGAGGTGACACCACTACAGCAGCAAACGAACTCTTTTTACTCTCTGTGGCAGAGTCGTGCAGTACGTGCTCTTTCTCCACCATCGGTTTGCCACCGTTATCCATGGAGCGGATTCCCCGGAAAAGGTTTTGGGGCAGGAACATGCTCTGGTAAACCGAAATCTCTTTGTCCAGCCCTGAGCCCAGGATAAGGCTGATTCCAAACTTGGTCCATCCCGTTATATAGTCATTTATCAAATCCCTGTCGGTAACTCCGGCACTAATCCCCTTAAACCTTTCCACCTCTGCCTGCACCAGCGGGAAAATCAAATCCCTCAATTCGGAGGTGCAGTTCTTGTATAAAAAGCTGTAGTAATAGTAGCGGTTCGCGGGAAGATGCAGGAATTGGAGCCTCTCCACAATTGCCGATGTTTGGGAACTATCCAGTGACAGCACCTGCTCTTTTACATGTCGTCCCTCGTACCTGTACTGGGCCATAAAATCTTCCATATACTGTATACCAAGCATATATTGCAATTTACCTCTCATGAATTTCCAGTAGAAGTTGGGGGTTCCAAAATCAAAAAGACCAAAATTGAATACCAGGTCCTGACCCGTTGCCGGATAGCAAACCCGAAGCGCGCTATGTCCAAATGTGGAGTAAAGCTCTCCCCCGCTTTCACAAGTCAAAAGTGACACCACAGGGCGGTCGGCAGATTTTGCAGACCAAGGGAGACTCAGTAAAGCAATCAACAAGAAAAACCTTTTCATTTGCCTGGTCTCCATCGTAATAGTATAGACTGGTTTTTGGGGAAGATCCCCCTCTGCCTGGTGCGGATATCTTCGGTAACATAAAATACCCCGGGGTCAAATTGGGTAAATATTTTGTCTACTTGTTTGAGCATTTTCCTGTCTACCACGGTCTCTATGATATCTATCTCGCCCAGTGAACCGGTGCCGTGGATGAGTGTTGCCCCAAAATTCTGTTTGTTGAGGATGGCTACCAGCTCCTTTCCGTTTTTCCTGGTATAGACCCTGCAGAGTAGAATACCAAAGGCTATCCTCTGCTCGATAAGGATCCCCACAAAGTTGCCGGTAGCATATCCGGCGGCGTAGGAGATGTAGGCTGTCATGTCGTTTGCCCTGGAAAAGATTTCGGAGATGACCACAATCCATATCAAAACTTCAAAGAAGCCGATCAACGGAGCGAGGTATTTTTCCCCTTTGGATACGAAGATTATCCTGAGGGTGCCGAGTGTAACGTCTATTATCCTTCCGAAAAAGATGATCAGGGGTAAAAGGTAGGGGTAGCTATCGAGTAAGTCAAGCATATATGATTCTTTAATGTATTATCGCTTCAAATATAAATAAAAGATTGCCGATTGAAAAGTTTATCCGTTACGTGCTATCGATGATAGTTTATCCATATCTTTGACATACACATTTTTGCCCGAAATCTCCAAAATGCCGTCCCTGTCAAACTCCCTCAAGGTGTTTATCACGCTCTCCTTTGAATAGCCCAGGGCATCGGCAAACTGACTCCTGTTAAACGGCAATTCATAACCCGGGGAGCGGAACACCTCTGCAAGGTCCATTAAGATTGTAGCAACCGCCCCGTTCACATTTTTATGGCTCAGATTGATGAGGTTGTGTACCACCCCGTTGGTCAGCTCCGACATCAATTTCACTGTGTACAATGCAAAAGCTCCGTTTTCCCTGATAAACTTTTCCATTACCTCCCTCCCCATCAGGAATACCGACGCCTCTGTGACGGCTACAGCCGAGAAATCCAGCTTTTTGTTTACAAAAGAGCACATTATCCCAATAAAGTTACCCTCGTTCACTATTTTGAAGGTGGTTACCTTTCCCCTGTTCTCTACATTTAACTTGACTACCCCCTTTTCCAGGAACAGGATGTGGGAAGCGGCAAATCCTTGCTTGACCACAGTCTCACCCGCTTTGTACTCCACTCTGGAAGATGAGTTTGTCAGGAACTCCTTCTCTTCCTGGTTTAGAAGCCCGTACCAGTCAGTCTCCCGAACGGTAAGGCTCACCGGTTTATAGCCCTGCATCTTCATAATTGCATCTTAATTTATGCAATATTACATCTTTTTTGGTTAAAAACTGCCCCTTCCCCGGATCAATATTACTTTGGCATTTGTGCAATTAAATAAAAGATCGAGGCTATTTTTGCAAAACACCAAAAAAAAGATATTATGGCAGACATGAGATTCAGGGTAAAAGCCCACAGTGAGAATCCCACCAAGACAGTGGTAAAAGCGAGGAATTTTGAAATAATCATAGACGAGCCCCAGGAACTGGGAGGTACCGACAGCGGTGCAAACCCTGTGGAGTATGTGCTGGCAGCCTTTGCAGGGTGCCTCAACGTGATGGCACATGTGATTGCAAAGGAGATGAACTTCGAGCTGCGCGGGGTAGAGATAGATTTGAGCGGAGACCTCAACCCGGCCAGGCTCTTTGGAATGAGTTTCGAAGAGAGGGCCGGCTATAAACAGATCCAGGTAAGGATCAAACCCGATTGTGATGCCGATGCCGATACACTGGCAAAATGGGTAGAGGCTATCGAGTCACGTTGTCCTGTAAGCGACAACCTGCAGCATCCAACCCCGGTAAAAATCGATCTTAAGAAATAGTCCTGTTTTTAAGGGAACGCACAAATGCCTCCCCGAGGTGGTCTACGATATCTCCGGCCACCAGGGAGGCTTCTCCTTTTTGTGCTGCCGCCAGGTCACCTGCAAGGCTGTGCAGGAAAACGCCGGCTATTGCAGAGTCGGTAGCCGGGTAACCCTGGGTGAGCAGACCTAGTATTACTCCGCCCAAAACATCCCCGCTGCCGGCAGTTGCCATTCCGGGATTCCCGGCAGGGTTGAACCATACCTTTCCGTCCGGAGTGGAGACAGTGGTGTTGGCTCCTTTGAGTACTATTATAACATTATGTTTTTTAGAAAATTCCATTTGCATTACCACTCCGTCCCTGGTATCGTTGTATTCACCGGCTATCCTGGCAAACTCCCCGGGGTGAGGGGTAAGTACCGATCCGGGGGGTACCAGTCTGAGCAGCTCCTGGTGTGACGAAATTATGTTGATTGCATCTGCATCCAATACCATCGGTTTGTCACAGCCTGCCAATAACGCCTTAAGGGCTTCAACGGTTTCGGGAGCCTTCCCGATTCCCGGCCCTACCGCTACAGCACGGAATCTCTTGAGGTCATTGCCATAGGAATCGGACCTGTAACCATATTGGCTCTCCATATGGCATGCAGTGAAGATATTATCGGAAGGATCGACGGTGCAAATAGCCTCAGGCACCGATACCTGCATGATGTGGTATAACCTTTGGGGGACATGCACTGTCAAAAGACCCAATCCCGAACGCATTGCAGCCTTTGCTGCCAAAACCGCCGCGCCTCCCATCCCAAAGGAGCCTGCAACCAAAAACCCATGGCCATAGTCCCCTTTGTGCGAAAACTTGCCACGTGGTTTTAAAATATTGCCTACGACCTCCTGGTCTATCATGCTGTATGGAGTGTCCAACTCCTCCATGATGGTTGTATCCAACCCTACGGGCAACACCACCCACTCTCCCACATATTTGTGGTTTTCACGAAAGAAGAGACATAATTTGGGGAACTCCAGGGTAAGGGTGAAGTTTGCGCGTACAACTGCACTCTCGTCATTTTCTCTGGCAAACTCTGCCGGCAGTCCACCCGGCAAATCAATCGAGATAACCGTTGCCGACGATCTGTTGATTGTCCTTATAACCTCTGCAAACACCCCGGTTACCGGCCTGTTGATGCCTGTCCCGAAAATGCCGTCAATTATAATTTCATCTTTGCCGATTGATGGGATATCTTCCACCGAAGAAACCCCTTTCATCCTTACCGACCCAAAGATATAGAGCTCTTCTATAAGCTGTTTCCTTGTCGGAGACCAGTTTTTTTTGTCAGGTGAGAGCAGGAAAAGCTCAATTGATATATTCTTGCCGCCGAGCAATGCTGCCAGGGCAATTGCATCGTTCCCGTTGTTGCCTTCGCCTGCAAAGATTTTCACCTTTTGGTTACGTAGCTGGAAATTGCTTTTGATCCACCTGAATAGGTTACGGGCCACCCTCACAACCAGTTCGTAATCGTTAATATGCTGATTGTCTATGGTTGCCTTGTCTATCAAGGCTATCTGGTCTGACGAAAATATTTTCATTTGTCCAGATAATTTGAGACTACTTTGAGCAGCCTCTCCCTGTCTACTGGTTTAGTAATGTATTCGTTGCAGCCGGCTTCAAAAGCCTTTTCCCTGTCTCCGTCCAGTGCAAATGCCGTTAACGCAATCACGGGTATATCTTTGTTGATCTTCCGTATCTCCTTGGTTGCACTGTAACCATCCATTACCGGCATTTTGATATCCATCAAAACCATATCCAGATTGTTCCCGTCACGGAACATTTGCACAGCCTCTGCCCCGTTGTGGGCATGAAT
>SABC01000332.1 GCA_009929175.1 Bacteroidia bacterium
ATTGGCCACCAGGGCATCATTGTAGTTGGCACACACCATCATCAATCCGTCACATCCAATAATCGCTGGGTAGACTTGCTCCACCATAACTCCACCATAGAAACAGGCGCTTTTCTCTCCGTAATGTAGACAAGTGTGATAAGGACACCCGATACAATCCACCAGTTCCCCATTTCGCAAAGATATTTCTTCGATTTGGATGCCGGATAACTGTTTTTTTACCAACTCCCACAACATGAGACTGTTGGACTTTTCCGTATTCCCGGCATGTAGCATGAGAAGTCGCGGGGTTTTATTGGGCGGAAGGGAAAACGTAAGGATTCTCTGAACCAGATCTTTTCCCTGTGCCTGATAGGCTTCCAAATTACCCATATCCAGGTTCTGCGCAACCACATTAAAATTCGTCAGAGTTCGAGTCCCTTCTACCAATGGACGCCCGATGAAGGTACACCCCGCCATATTGGCACTGAACACCAAATGGCGGGCCAAATCTTTGGTATACCACTCGCTGTTACTATCTACTAATACCCCTGCAACCGAACCCTTCAAACAATCCTTTTGCACCCGTATGTATTTTAGCATTCGGTACCATTCCAGGTTCACTCCGGATTCTCCCAATGAAATGGCAAACAAGATTCGTCGATTACAAAGATCCAATTGGGTAAGTTCCTCCAGAGTTTCCACCACTTCAGTGGAAACCTGACATAAAGCACTTTCCAGAACTCCATCTATTCTTTTTGTTTTAACCGGTTCTTGACATTTGGGATAAATCAAGGTTAACCACTGCTTCTCCATGGAAAGGTCCTTTCTAATATCGTCTGCAAAGCTCCTCATATGACTGCCGAACTCGAATGTATAGCCCTTCCGGTAAATCCAGAGATTCCACTTCCGTCCCTGCTACCCCCAAACGATTCATCATGCCAAAATAAGCACTCTGCTGTTGGTTTCCCAGGTAAACCGCACTATAATTCCACTGGCCGGCCAAAGTATCTATTATGGACAATGCCCCAGAGGCAATGGCAGGAGCGATA
>SABC01000333.1 GCA_009929175.1 Bacteroidia bacterium
CCATCTTAGCTCCCTCAAAGATTCTGTCTCTGTTGAAAAAGCTTCTGCAGCCACAATTTTCAGTTTTGTGATGTCGATATCGGGTGTGTAGAACCTGTTAAACATAACAACCCCTTTTGCCCCGTATGCTTTAAGATTATTTACGAATCCCGGAAGGTTCGTCACATAACCGGCAATCTTGACAGCTACAGGAATCTTTAACATCTTTGTTACTGTGCCAATAACGTCCAGATAATCCTTCTCCACATCAGTCGAACTTTTGTGAATATTCAAAGGCAAAGAGTAGATATTGAGCTCAATGGCATTTACCCCTGTCTTTTCAATCTCCCTCGCATAAGATACCCACTCTCCTTTTGAATAGCAGTTTATACTTGCTATAACCGGAATCGAAACCTTTGCCTTAATCTCCCTCAGAAGGTTGAGATATTTCTCTATCGAATACTGACGCATATAGTGGTGAAGGTAGTCCGCAGACTCAGGGTAGTCACTGCTTCGCGAATTGAGAAAAGCCGCCTCATCAACTATTTGCTCCTCAAAAAGGGACTTCACTACAATCGCCCCAACCCCGGCTCTTTCAAAAGATTCAATTTTATCAAGCTGCGTTGTCAGACCGGAACTTGCTGCTATTACAGGCGAGTTAAGGGTCAAACCCATATAATTAACCGAGATATTTGTCATGATTAAAAGTTTTTAGATTTTTTCCAGAACATTTCTAAATCCAACCTTGTCTCCTACTATTTGTTTCAGTTCAGAAACAGGGATACGCTCTTGTTTCATTGTGTCTCTGTATCTTATTGTCACACAGTTGTCTTCAAGGCTCTGATGATCAATTGTTATACAGAAAGGGGTACCAATCGCATCCTGACGGCGGTATCTCTTACCGATGCTGTCTTTCTCATCATATTGGCAATTAAAGTCAATCTTCATATCCTTCATTATCTCCCTTGCCATCTCCGGAAGACCATCCTTTTTAACAAGAGGGAGAACGGCTAATTTGACAGGAGCAAGGAATGCCGGTAATTTCAG
>SABC01000334.1 GCA_009929175.1 Bacteroidia bacterium
GAATTATCTTTTTGTTGTAGGCTACACTGTCGGGAAGCTCGGCATTGTAACTGCCCCCATCAAAGGCGGCAAAAATGGAGCTACCGTCAATACCGTACCACAACCCCCAGGCAAAGGGATTTTTCTTATGGTAAGGAGCATCGTAAAACTCATTGTACCTCCAGCTAAGCTTTTGGGTAGAGATCCCGATGAGACCGCTATGCGAAGCAATTGTCGGGAGAGTATATCCAAAACCAAAGCAGTCGGGCAAGAAAATATCTGTTGACTTGACCCCGAATTCCCTTTTGTAGAACTCCTGGGCAAGTAAAATGTTCCTGAACGAAGACTCTGCAGAGGGCATGTTTGGGTCGTTGGCATCCCACGACGCACCACTTATGTGCCACTGGCCATTCTTCACAAAACGGGCAAGTCTCTTGTAATGGTCCGGAAAATACTCCTTCATCCATTTATACTTGACAGCCCCCTCAAAATTGAAGACATAGTCGGGGTAACGTTCCATCAGGTAAAGGTTTTGGAACAATGTCCGAGGCAGATACTCATCTATGGTAGTCTTCACATCCCACAGCCACTGAGTATCCAAATGTGCGTTGCAAACCATGTAGGCCTTGTAGGTACCGGGGGCAACCTCCCCGGGTTTGACATTCTGAGCCTGAGTCCACAAAGGGAACAGGAGAACCATAGCGGTCAAAAGAAAAAATCTCATAATAGGTTATTCATTTAGGTTAAGTATTTAATTGGAAGCGAGAGACCAAGTTCTTGTCAATCATACTTAATGCGTAGTTATATGCCCCGATGGAAATGGCCTTGCACGCCCCAAGGTTCGAAATGGTTACACCTACACGTTTTTGAGGGTCGTAAACCACCTCCCTGTCACTGCCATGCACCTTGAGCATACGCTGCTCTCCCCTGGCAAACAACTCAAATTCAGATCTCAGGGGAAATTCTCTCGGTAGCATACCCATCTGAATTGTATGAGCAATACTGAGTTCACTTTCGATTTTTTCTTTTTCGGCAATGGTATG
>SABC01000335.1 GCA_009929175.1 Bacteroidia bacterium
ATCTCAAGACTTAGTACATCTATGCCTTTATCGGGGTTCTCCTTTTTTTTGAACTGTGTTTTAGCCATCTAATACTCCTTTATCTTTCAAAATACCATTCTATCCAAAACCCGTAAAATCTTTTCAACGGCCAAATCAATCTCTTCCTCCGAAATACAAAGAGGCGGGGCAATTCTGAACGCCGTATCGCTCGAGAGAAACCAATCTGTCATGACATCCTCCTCCAGGAGCTGTCTTACAGCCCTCTCTCCTGCCCCCGGAAGGCCAAGCTCAACCGCCATCAATAGACCTGAAGACCTTATCTCCCTTACAGCAGGGTGTTTTTTAATTTTTTCAGCAAACCTAATCGATTTCCCCTCAACCTTGTCAATCCACCCTTCACGCAACAATACCCTCAACGATGCAAGAGCCGCAGCACATGAGACGGGATGACCTCCGAATGTGGTTATATGCCCCAACGCCGGGTTATATTGCCACTTCTCCATCAACTCCCCGGATGCGACAAGCGCACCCAACGGCATTCCACCACCCAATGCTTTTGCTAAGGTAATAATATCCGGTATAATTCCATACTTCTGGAAAGCAAAAAGTCTTCCGCAACGGCCGAATCCCGTCTGTATCTCATCGAAAATAAGGAGAGTTCCAACCTCGTCGCATCTTTTCCTCAATGCTTCAAGGTAACCCGGCTCCGGAGGAATAATACCCGCCTCTCCCTGTACCGGTTCAACTATTACTGCAGCAATCCTTGTGTTGATGGATTTTAGATCATCTATGCTGTTGAATCTGATATGACTTACACCAGGAATAAGAGGCCTGAAGGAGCGTTTCAACTCCTCATCCGTCATCAGGCTCATTACTCCCTGGGTGCTTCCGTGATAGCAGTTATAGCAGCTGATGATCTCACCTCTGCCTGTAACTCGCTTCGCCAGTTTTATTGCCGCCTCGTTGGCTTCGCTTCCCGAATTGACATAATATACACTGTTCAGGCTTTCGGGCAATAATGAAGTCAGCAGGGTTGCA
>SABC01000104.1 GCA_009929175.1 Bacteroidia bacterium
CCAGGCACCGAGCTCGGTGAGCTTGGGGTATTTTTTCACCTCAATCCTCCAGCCATTGTCGTCGGTGAGGTGCCAGTGGAACTTGTTTATCTTGTGATGGGACAACCAGTTGATGAAGTTCTTGACAGTAGCTGCATCAAAGAAGGTACGGGAAACATCGAGGTGCATGCCCCTGTAACCAAAACGAGGGAAATCCTCTATCTCGACCCCTTGAATTGTCCAGTTTTCATCTCCTTTTGGGTTTCCCGAATAGATAACCGGAGGGAGCATCTGGAAAAGGGTCTGGATTCCGTAAAAAATTCCGGATTCCGATGATGCTTTGATTGTAATCCCCTCCCCTGTCACACTAAGTTTGTAACCCTCTTGAGGGATATCAAAGGCACTGGAAAGTTCAAGGATGATATAGTTTGACGATGGAGCCTGTTTGACCCGGTTGAATCCAAACTTGGCGGCATTTTTAAGGAAACTTTGCATATAGAGGAGGTTGGCAGAGCTTTTTTCGTTAGAAAAGAGCACTGTCTCCTTGTTTATTTCAAAATTGTCACCTCCCGATACCATCTTGTTTGGCATGGGTATGACGGATACCTGGGCTGTCGTGAAGGCAGCGAAAAAAATTGCGCCTAAAAGTGAAATTGTTTTTTTCATTTCGTAGTATTTTAGTGCCGTAAAGATACAAAAAATGATAAAGGGTAACTTATAATTGCTAATCTTGCCTAAAATACGTAATTTTGCGGACTTTAAAATTCTTTTATAAAATGTCCGAAAAACTTAATTCTAAGATCCCTGAGGGGCCGTTGTCCGAAAAATGGACGAGGCATAAGTCTCAGATTCGGGTAGTAAGCCCGGCTAACAAGAGAAAGCTTGAGGTAATTGTGATTGGTACCGGTTTGGGAGGAGCATCGGCTGCTGCCGCACTGGGAGAGTTAGGCTACAATGTAAAGGTTTTTTGCATCAGCGACTCTCCTCGCAGAGCCCACTCAATTGCTGCACAGGGTGGAATAAATGCCGCAAAGAACTATCCAAACGACAATGACTCTGTCTACAGGCTCTTCTACGATACTATCAAAGGTGGTGACTACAGGGCAAGGGAAGGAAACGTTTACCGTCTGGCAGAGGTAAGCAACCTGATTATTGACCAGTGTGTTGCCCAGGGTGTCCCTTTTGCAAGGGAGTACGGCGGATTGCTCGACAACCGCTCGTTCGGGGGGTCACAGGTTAGCAGGACCTTTTATGCACGGGGACAAACCGGACAGCAGCTTCTTTTGGGAGCTTATGCTGCCCTTAACCGCCAAATTCATCTGGGAAATGTCAAGTCCTACAACCGTAGGGAAATGATGGACCTGGTACTGATTGACGGAGAGGCAAAAGGAATCATTGTAAGGAACCTTGTAACAGGAGAAATCGAGAGATATGGTGCACATGCGGTTGTTATTGCATCGGGAGGTTACGGAAATGTCTTTTTCCTCTCCACCAACGCAATGAACAGCAACGGTTCGGCGGCATGGCAATGTTATAAGAAAGGAGCTTATTTCGGTAACCCCTCTTTTGCACAGATCCATCCTACTTGTATACCGGTTCACGGAGAACAACAGTCCAAGCTTACGTTGATGAGTGAGTCGCTCCGTAATGACGGCCGGATCTGGGTTCCAAAAAAGAAAGAAGATGTAGAAAAATTGAGGAACAAAAAGATAAAAGCATCCCAGATACCCGAAGAGGACAGGGATTATTACCTCGAAAGACGTTATCCTGCCTTTGGTAACCTGGTTCCCCGCGACGTGGCTTCACGTGCAGCCAAAGAGAGATGCGATGCCGGTTTTGGTGTTAACGAGACCGGTCTTGCTGTTTTTCTCGATTTCAAAACATCAATCGAAAGACTGGGACGTAAGGTTATTGAAGAGAGATACGGAAACCTTTTCCAGATGTACGAAAAGATTACCGATGTGGATCCATACCAGGAGCCTATGATGATTTACCCTGCAATCCACTACACAATGGGTGGTATTTGGGTGGATTACAACCTTCAGACTACAGTTCCAGGGCTTTATGCCATTGGAGAGGCAAATTTCAGCGACCACGGCGGAAATCGCCTGGGAGCCTCTGCATTGATGCAGGGTCTTGCCGACGGCTATTTTATCCTGCCCTATACCATAGGGGATTTCCTTGCAGGAAAAATCCAGGTTAAGATGACCGATACCTCCCACCCTGCCTTCGAGGAGGCCGAAAAGGCGGTCAAAGATAAGATAGCAAAGCTGTTTGCCATCAAGGGTAAAGAGCCTGTGGACCATTTCCAGAAAAAGCTTGGCCACATCATGTGGGATTATGTTGGTATGGCCCGTAACGAGAAGGGGCTGGAAAAAGCCATCGTGGAGATCAAGAAGCTTAGGGAAGAGTTTTGGAATAACGTCTATGTTCCCGGCGAAAATAACGAGTTCAACCAGGAGCTTGAGAAGGCTTTACGTACGGCAGACAACCTGGAGCTGGGCGAGCTGATGGCCAAGGATGCTCTGTTGCGTCGTGAGTCGTGCGGAGGTCACTTCCGTGAAGAGATGCAAACCGAAGAGGGTGAGACCAAACGCGACGATGATAACTACATGTATGTGAGCTGCTGGGAGTATGCCGGCGAAAACAACGGTCATGTGATGCACAAGGAGCCGCTCAAATACGAGTTTGTGAAAATTGCTACCAGAAATTACAAAGACTAAGTATTTTACAGATATGGACTTTACACTAAAAGTTTGGCGTCAGAAAAGCGCAAAGGATAAAGGATATTTCGGGACATACCAGGTTAAGGGAATCTCTCCCGATACCTCGTTCCTGGAGATGATGGATATTCTAAACGACCAGCTGGTGCGCGAAAATATAGATCCTGTTGCTGTTAACAAAGGATGTAAGAGCGACGGGCCTGTAGCATTCGACCACGACTGCCGTGAAGGTATATGCGGTATGTGTTCCCTCTATATAAACGGGAGGGCACACGGACCGGATGATGATATAACTACTTGCCAGCTCCATATGCGCAAGTTTAAGGATGGTGAGACAATCACCATAGAACCATGGCGTTCGGCCGGTATGCCGGTAATAAAAGACCTCGTTGTGGACAGGAATGCACTGGACAAAATACTTCAGGCAGGAGGGTATGTTTCGGTGAATACCGGTGGAGTACCCGATGCCAACGCAATCCCTGTGCCACGGGAAGATGCCGAGGAGAGCATGGATGCTGCTGCATGTGTTGGTTGCGGTGCATGTATTGCAACCTGCAAGAACGGATCGGCTATGTTGTTTGTGTCGGCAAGGGTGAGTTCCCTGGCTTTGTTGCCACAAGGTAAGATTGAAGCGGCCCGCAGGGTAAAGGCAATGGTTGCCAAAATGGACGAGTTGGGATTTGGTGCCTGTACAAACACCCGTGCCTGCGAAATGGAATGCCCTAAAAACATTTCGGTTACACATATCGCCAGGATGAACCGGGAGTTCCTTAAAGCCAAGATCAAGGATTAATATCCCCAAATTTATTAAAAAAGGGTCTGCAACTATGCTGACCCTTTTTTTATACCTATCAATATCTTTTCATTCTCCCTTCAATAGGATTTCCTGTATGACCCAACCCCCTCAAATTTTTCAATCAGTTCGTCGTAAATTGCAGGAGGGTCGTCCTCATAGGTCAATAACAAATAGAGGATGGACATGAGCCTGTCATAATCGTAGTACAACTGCAGTTTTATGTTGTCGGATGCACCTATGATACCATCTGGAAACAGTGGGTTTATTATTGTGAAAAAGCCGTCTTTTTGGGTGAAATTTCCTCTTACAGGTAATGGAACATCATTGTATGAGAAATCCACGATATTTGGGGCCTTGAAAGTGATTTTTTGGGGTTTCATCAACTCCCTGCGCATTGCATTTAGATTCTTATCTAAAAATTTCTTGGTATTGGGATATTTTTCTGCAACCCCAACTTTGTAAACGATATAAACTTGAACTTCGTTGGTGTCCAGGTCCCAGTTTCCCGACAGCACGATAGGCTCAAACTCCTTGTTGCAACCCCACAGGGAGAATAGTAAGGAGACGATTCCCAAAAGTACAAGAGTAGTACGCTTTTTCATTTATTAGAGATAACCTCGCAAATGTATAAAAATTATGATTAAAACTCTTAATTTTGTAAAAAAGCGCAAAATGGAATTTTTCATTACCTGCAATGGTATTCCCGTTCATGTCTCGGATTCTAAAACCGGACAAAAAGTAATAATACTGCTTCATGGCTACCTTGAGACCCTTTACATTTGGGAAGAGTTCAGTTCTCTTTTGTCCAAGGAATTCCGGGTTGTTTCATTAGACCTTCCAGGTCATGGTCTTTCGGGCACCTTCCAGGTAAACACCATGGATGCCTGTGCAGGTATTGTGGTTGGTGTAATGGACCATCTTGGGATAGAAAAAGCATACGTAATGGGACACTCCATGGGCGGTTATGTAGCCTCCAAAACAGTGACAACCTATCCCGGGCGTTTCCTCGGACTTGCGATGATGAACTCGGTCCCTTTTGCAGATACTCCGGAAAAGAAAGAAAACAGGGACAGGGAGATCAGCCTTATAAAACAGAACAAACTCCACCAAATTGTACGTTTGTCTATAACCAATATGTTTTCTCCATTGAATAAAAGCAGATTGGAAGAAAAAATAATGGAGATATCTGAGATTGCAGAGGTTCATGATCCCGAAGGGATAGCAGCATCCATTGAAGGTATGAAGCAGAGGGAGGACTTCTCTTCGTTGTTGCCGGCCCTGCCTTTGCCGATACTCTTTTTCTTTGGCAGCCATGATTGTTTTATCCCGGCAGAGGTGGCAGACCGGGTAAAGGAGGTTGTGCCAAATGCCCTTTATGTACAACTGGAAAATTCCGGTCATAACGGTTTTTTGGAAGAACCGCATAAGTGTTTTGATACCCTTGTCAATTTTTCAAATCTTTAAACCATGAAAAAGCTTTTATTTTTGTCAATCTTAGCCATTTGTATTATGTCAGACAATTGTTTAACAGCTCAAAAGAGAGTAAGGGAGTATGGAATTGAGATCGGGATTTTCAAACCCGGAGCAAACAATGCAATTACCGATGTTCCGGGTGTAAAGGTGGGTCATAAGACAATAGTCGAGGGCGACGGAATCAGGACAGGGGTAACTGCCATAATACCGCACGGAGGTAATATTTTCCGTAAAAAAGTTCCTGCTGCAATCCATATTGGAAACGGATTCGGGAAACTGGCAGGATACAGCCAGGTATATGAGCTGGGAAACATTGAAACCCCTGTAATCCTTACCAATACCATGAGCATTGCCCCTGCGCTGGATGCCCTTATCTCATATACATTGTCCCAGCAGGGTAATGAGAGTATAGGATATGTCAATGGTGTTGTGGGGGAG
>SABC01000017.1 GCA_009929175.1 Bacteroidia bacterium
GGAGCGACCTAGGGCAAAACTGGTAACTGGGGCTAAGTCGTAACAAGGTAGCCGTACCGGAAGGTGTGGCTGGAACACCTCCTTTTTGGAGCTGTAATGACCTGAGGAGTTACCCTCCACCGTTACTCTTTTATGCTATCATTTTGCTACAGTCCCGTAGCTCAGTTGGTTAGAGCACTACACTGATAATGTAGGGGTCAGCGGTTCAACTCCGCTCGGGACTACTAATTTAGTTCTTTTACATGGGAAGAAGCTGCGCTTCTTTACAAATTTGTCGAATTCGCCTTAAGAAAGTAAACTTTCTGCGGCTCATTCAAAAATTTGCAGTTTTCTTTTCTTTGCATATCTTTGCACTCTCTTAAACGGGGAATTAGCTCAGTTGGCTAGAGCACTTGCTTTGCAAGCAAGGGGTCATCGGTTCGACTCCGATATTCTCCACAAAAAGCCGCCTTATTGAAGGGCGGCTTTTTTTATCTTTTGATCATGGATTCGCCTCCAATTACAACATTGGAAAATGCGGAACCTGGTTTATCGCTGAACATACCGAGGGTAGGGAATCCTGTGGTGGATGCCCATTCAGTTTTGTACCTGGAGTCGGGATTGAAATTGTTTTGTCTTATCATATTATTGGTTGGACTGCCAACCATTTGTGCCGAAACCATTCTCCTTATACCTGAGAGGTTTTCAACTTCCAGTTCACCGTTATATAAGTAGACATCGCTTGCACCTTGGTCGTTGACAGAAACTTCGAAGCATGTACCCTTTACCCCTGCCTGGAGCGTTGGAGTAATAACCTTGAATGTTTGTCCCTGCTTTTTTAGATTGTAAATGGTTTTTCCTTTGTGAAGCAGTATTTCTGTAAGGTCATTGTTGTAATTGATGCGGGTTCCGGGCTTGATGGTCACCTTTGATCCGTCGGCATAGTTTATTTCTGCTGTTGTAGAGGCATCTGTTTCAAGTTTACGGAGTTCGATGTTGATAGTCAAATTCCCATTGAGCACTCTCAAAACGTCACCTTTGCCGGTTAGATCGTACTCTTTCCCGGCAGACAACGTGTTTTCGTTGTTCCATTTGTTCATGTTCAAAGAGGCTTTGGGAATAGGATTGTTGAGCCAGTTTATAATCTTGCCAAAGACCATGAAATCGGTGGTTATGGATTTTGTCCCGTATCCCATTCCATCGGGAATTGCCGGAGAGTGTTTCATGGAGGTAAGAAGTACCTCTGCAACACCATTTAGCCTGGCTGAGCGGCCCTTCCTGTCATAAGGTCAATGGCGTTGTAGATACCGTGGTTTGGAGTTCCAACCATGATAATCTTCCTGATATTTTTGCCTTTATTTGGGTGAATGGTGCTGTAGTGCCTGGCAATCAGCCCTCCCATGCTATGGCAAACTATATCTACATAGGAGCATTTGATGTTGCTTTGATTATAAAACCGGATTTCGTTTTGAATGTTGTCTGCCAACAGGTATGATTGGGCCCCGATATCCATAGTGCCGGAGAGTTCGCCGGTTGAATAATAATCTCCCCTGTGGGTCATGAATCCTTTTTGACTTAACATCCTGTCCAGTAGCCATTGTTGTGTTATGCTATACCATCTTATAATGAAGTTTTGCCCGTTGTCCTTGCCGTTGTGGCTTGCAACCATATGGATTGTTTTTTGGGCAGGATCTATCACTTTATTCTCAGGTATTATAGTCAGTGAGTTGTTTATGCCTGTTCCCAATTGCACATTGGTAATTACCAGAGCATTTGGTCTGGAATCAAGGGGTGTTCTGTTGATGGGAGTATCAACGGGTAATGTACGGGTTGTCGGGTTTGTCAGAGTATTGTTGGCTGTGGCCGGAGTTTGTGATTGAGTTGCCTTATTGGTTGCCTGCGCGGTTTGTTGCTGGTTTTGTATGACTGTAAATGTGTTGGTTATTGCGTCGGATTCGGCATTCCTTTTTGCAAAAAGGTTTTCGGGGATAAGTGACCAGACAATATAGGCAGTGCCGTGTTGAATTGTATAAAAAGCAGCTACAACAACACTGATGTTATTGTATTTCCAGCGGAAACCGGCAAGTCCGCCAGCCATACCGTTGAGTGTGTACTCCTGGTTGACAAGTTGTGAGGCACCTTTGATTATGTTCTGGTGAAAAAGCTGTAGAACCTGATCTCTGTTGGTATTGTCGTTTACTTTAAAGGACCTGACCCTTACGGCAACATTTTGGTCAGGACTCAGGAATGCATGTATTCTGTCACTCCCTTCCCAAAACTGGTTCACCTGGTAGTTGGACGGGACCTGAATCTTGAAATGCATCTCGGGATCTTCTATCCATCTGTTTTGGGCATTGGCACCCAGTGTAAATAAGCAAAACAGCAGGAACGCAAGTGCTGAGTATCTTTTCATATATCTTTGGTTATATATTTAGGGTTAGAAAGTCCTAATAACAAAAGATTTAACAAGAAAAGAGAGAATGTACTTATCAAATCTTATATTAAAAATATTAATATAAAATGGGAAAGCATATCCAAAGTGTAAAAATTTTAGTGCAATACGTAAAAAACGGGTGTAATTAATAACCTACCTCCCGCGATATGTCAGAAGCTTGACTTTGTATGTCTCTTCAAAGTAACGGAAGTACATGAAGAGTTTGTAGTTTAGTTCAAAGTCGTACTCATTGAAGGGGCTGTAGTCTATATAACTCTCAATACGGCGATCTCCTGCGGCGTACCTGCGGTTCCACTCTGTCACATATTGGTGGTTAGTGGTTTGAAGGTATTCATTGGAGTATTGGTGCTTTGAAAAAGATTTTGTTTGGAGCCAAAATTCGAAACCTGGGTCAAATATAATCAGCTCGTACTCCACGGAATCCTTGGTTGCAGAGGTGTCACGCAATGCAAGCCTGCTTGCAGGGGAGAGTTTCTCCCCTGTTTTGTTCCGGCCGGTGCCGTCTCTTTGCACACCGCACGATATCATTAATACGGCAGTGATAACTAACAGTGTAAAATGGGAAAAAAGTTTCATCTCCTTATGGGTTTATTGTGTTATAACAATTGGTAAGCAAACTTGGTTCCAGAGGTAGGTGAATTAATGGGATATTTTATTTAGTAGCCCCGCAAAGGGTAATCAGACTAGTGCCTGTCACCTGGTCCGGCTTGCTCACGTATTTTAAATATCCTGCATAATTTGCAGCAGATGTGTGCTCTAAATAATATCCCATTCGGGAAAGTGCTGAATGGGCATCAAGGATTTCCGTGTCATCGACTGCTACGATACTGTAATTGTAATTGCAAATGATTTCCAGGATTTGCTGTCCTTTGGCCGGGGATGCTATAGCAATCCCGTCTGCAATGGTTCCTCTGTTAATTACAGAGTGAAACCGGGGCTTTACCTTTTCCTTTGGATGCTTTTGGGTGGCTGCATGCCATAAAGTGTATGAATTGTAAATCGGTGCACAATTGGCTGTCTGGATGGCAATGATATTGGGGGATTTGTTAATGATTTGGTTTTCCAGCAGATCTTGTAGTGCCAGGTGGACTCCAAAAAAGAGTGTACCGTTCCCAAGGGGGACAAATATATTGTCGGGCAGGTCGCCTTCAAAGTCGTGGTATACCTCAAAGAGGTAACTTTTCATGCCCTGCACGAAAAGGGGGTCGAAAACATGGCTTGCGTAATATTTCTCACCTTTGGAAGCCTCTTTGATGGCTGCTGCAGCAACATCTTCGCGGCTGCCGGCTATCTTTAAAACCTTGGCTCCGAAGCTTTCGATCATTTTGATCTTTTTTTCGGGTGTAGACTCTCCAAGATATATATCGGCATTGATTCCTGCTCGGGCACAATAGGCAGCCACAGAGCATCCTGCGTTGCCGCTGCTGTCCTGTATGATATGCCTTATCCCTTTTTCGTGAGCTGCGGCTATCATGACAACTGCCCCCCTGTCTTTGAAAGAGAGTGTGGGCATCATATAGTCGACCTTTGCATATAATTCTTTGCCCAGCCGGACCACCGGGGTATTGCCTTCACCCATGGATATTTCCGAAATGGATTTGTCTGATACAGGGATAAACCTGGAAAAAAGATTGCTTTTGTAATGATTCATCGGATTAGGATTGAAAAAATTTTCTGGCGAAATATAATAAAAATAGGAATATTTAGTAAATGCTTTTACTTTTGTGTGGAATACTTCTAAAATTTATTACTATGAGAAAAGCAGTTATACTTTTAGCAACTTTGCTTTTAACCGGATTGATATCCAATGGTCAGGGAAAATCTCCTTTTGTATACCAGGACAGTAATACCAGATTACAGTTTGGGGGCTTTGTCAGGACAGTAGCCTTTGCTGATTTCGGAGGTATTGTCCCTCATTATGATTTCAGGAATGCCTTGATGAGTGTTCCCGGCCAATGGCACAACGACTCCAGGCTGAGTTTGGATGCCTCGGGAACAAGACTAAGTTTTAAGGCAGTGCAAAAAACAGATAGGCTTGGCGATATTGAGTTTTATATAGAATCGGACTTCCGGGGAAGTGGTGATGCGTTGAGGCTGCGCCAGGCTTATGTTTCTTTCAAGGGGATCATTGCCGGGCAAACCTGGAGTTTCATGACCGACCTGCCGGCCAATGCAACAACCATTGATGTACAGGGAGTGAATTCCCGTACATTTTTACGTACACCCCTTATAGGTTACAGGGGTGTGATTGACCAAAACCTAAGTTATGGGATTGCCCTGGAGTTTCCTTCGGTCAGGTATACAGTTACTGCCGATTACCGGGCTGTGAACCAGAGATTGCCCGATCTGCCGTTTTACGTGCAATACAAGGGAGAACGTGGGCATTTAAAGCTGGCAGGAATGTTAAGGGTCCTGGATTACGGTGTAAACAGCAGTGAAGAAATCGAATCAAAAGCTGGTTTTGGTGCACAGTTAAGCGGGTCACTCAAGGCTGCTGCAGGGCTTACATTGTATTCCCAGGCAATATTGGGGAAAGGGATTTCCCGCTATATCAATGACCTGGCTTTGGTATCGGTGGATCTTGTCCCTGACCAGGCAAATGACGGGTTGCAGACTTTACCAATGTATGGTATCTCCCTGGGTGCAAAGAGTGATTTTGCAAAAGATTTGTATGCAACCGCAAATATCTCGGTGGCCGGTTTAATGAACAAAGAAGATTATTTCTCTGCAAACGAGTACTACACCGGGAGCTATTTCTCGGCATCGTTGTTTTGGAATGCGGCCAGGAACATGACAATTGCCGGAGAATTCATACATGGTACCCGTAAGAATATGGGAGACGAAAAGGGAAGCGCCAATCGTCTCCAGGTTATGTTCATGTACAAATGGTAGTTTGTTTGCTGTTAAAGGGAGTTGATGTGAAACATCCGCTCAATGGATGGATAGGCTTTGGCCCTGATGCTCTCCGGAATGGAAATTTCAAACTCTTCGTTAATAAGTGACCATAATACCTTTTCCAGGGTTACTTTGCGCATCTGGTAACATTTGTTGCCAATATCCACGGGAATGAACTTTTTGCCGGGGTACATAAGATTCATTTGGTACAATACTCCGGGTTCGGTAACTATAATGAATGATTGGGCCGGGGAGTCTCCGGCCCGTTTTACCATTCCGGAGGTAGACAGTACAAATACATCTTCCCGCTCCAGAATGGATGGGTCATGGGAGCAGCTGCTTTCGGGGTGGATGAGAATCTCGGCTCCGGGATTGGCGGCAATCAGAGATTCTACTTTTTCTTTGGTAAAATCTTCGTGAACACAGCAATCTCCGTCCCAAATGTCAATATCCCTTCCTGTCATTGTTTGGATGTATTTTGCCAGGTTTTTGTCGGGGCCAAAAAGTATCTTGGCATCTTCGGGGATGGAAGAGATGATTTTTGCTGCATTGGCCGAGGTGCAGCAGATGTCTGTGAGAGCCTTGACCTCGGCGGTTGTGTTAATGTAGGATACCACAATGCCGTCAGGATTTTTCCTTTTCCATTCAAGTATGTTTTCCCGGACAATGCTTTCGGCAAGGGAACACCCGGCAGTGATGTCGGGGATCAGCACTTTTTTGCCGGGAGAAATTATGGATGCAGTCTCTGCCATGAATTTTACTCCACAAAACAAGATTACCGACGAATCGGTCTTTGCTGCCATTTGTGAAAGCCCCAGTGAATCTCCTATGTAGTCGGCAATATCCTGTATTTCGGGATTTGTGTAATAGTGTGCCAGTATGATTGCATCTTTCTCTTTCCTGAGTATTTCAATCTGTTTTTTAATCTCCTCTTTGTTCATCTCTCTTCTATGTTCATGCTAATGTCCAATGCTTTTACCGAATGTGTAAGGGCTCCGACACTAATGAAATCGACCCCGGTCTTAGCTACAGCCTTGATTCTCTCAATTGTCATGTTGCCCGAAGCTTCGGTTTGAGCCCTTTTGGCTATGAGCTTGACAGCTTTTGCCATGGTGTCGTTATCCATATTGTCCAACATCACAATGTGTGCTCCGCATTTTACCGCCTCCTCTGCCTCGTTGAGGTTTGTTGCCTCAACTTCTATTTTGTAAGTATTGCCGGTTGCTTCCCTCACCTGGTTGACAGCTTTGGTTATGGATCCGGCAACCTTTATGTGGTTGTCCTTTATAAGCACCATATCGTACAGCCCTGTACGGTGGTTGGTTCCTCCACCTGCCGCTACGGCCATTTTGTCCAGATGTCTCATCCCGGGTGCTGTCTTGCGGGTGTCCAGCAGCTTGGTCCCACTCCCCTCAAGCTCCTTTACATACTTGGCTGTTTCTGTCGCTATCCCGCTCATCCTTTGCAGTATGTTTAGTACTGTGCGTTCGGCGGTCAGCAGGGCCCTGTAGCTCCCGGTTACCTTTGCCACCACCTCTCCTTTCTCTACTTTGTGTCCATCGGTAATGTATGGTTTAAATACAATCTCGCTGTCAAAATGTTCAAAGACCCTATGCGCTATCTCCATACCGCAGATTACTCCAGCCTCTTTGGCTGTCAATGTTGCTGTCGCAATTGAATTTCCTGGTACAAGAGAATTGGTGGTAATGTCGCCTTTGCCGGCATCTTCTTCAATTGCAAGTTCAATAAGTTTGTCGATCAGGTTTTGTGCAGACATATCAGTTGCTTTTTTAATTATGGAATTTTTTTGCTGGATTGTATGGTAAGGTGTTTCGGTACATTCGCAGGGAAAATCGTCCCGGTAATGGGCTCCCCGGCTTTCGTTTCGTTCCAGGGCGCCGCTAAGAATGAGGTGCGCAACCGTAAGGATGTTGTTCCCCATTGAGCAGTATAGTTCGTTTGGTTGATAGCCGTCTGTTTCAGATAACCTTTTGGATGTTTCCCTGATTTTTTCCAATCCCGAACGGAGTCCCTCCTGTGTGCGGATTATGCCGGCATGGTTGCTCAATATAGCACTTACCTCTGCCTGTATTGTGTTGTATATTTGTTCATTTTTGGGAATCCTGTGGAATTTTTTTGCAAGACTGCGCAAGGGTTTGGCAGGTTCCTTATTGAGGGTGTCTTCTATTGCTCTGTACCCGAAAACAAGGCACTCTGCAAGTGAGTTGGAGGCGAGTCTGTTGGCTCCCATGATTCCGGTAGAAGCCATCTCTCCGCAAACGTACAGGGAGGGTATATCGCTCCTGCCGTTGAGGTCGGTCAAAACACCACCTATCATGTAATGTGCTGCCGGGGCCACCGGTACGCTTTTGGTGAGGTCCAGACCGTGAGCGGTGCAGTATTTATAAATATTAGGGAACCTATCTTTGATGCGAATGGAATCCAGGTGCTCCAAGGAGAGACGGACATTTTTTTGTTTTGAGATCTCCCTTGCAACAACATCCCTTGGGGCAAGTTCGGCCAACGGGTCGACCGATGTCATGAACCGTTCCCCTTTTTCGTTAAGGAGGTAGGCTCCCTCACCGCGGACTGCCTCGCTGATCAGGTATGATTCACCGTTTGGCATGCAAAGAGCAGTTGGGTGGAACTGGATGAACTCCATGTCGGCTGCACGGCACCCGGCTTCGTAGCATACCGCTACGCCTTGTCCCAGAGAAGTGGCCGGATTCGTTGTCCTTTGGTAAATTGCAGCGGCTCCTCCAAGAGCCATAATGGTGTATCCGGATGTGAAAATTTCTTCCCGGTCATTTTTAGAGTCCCACACCCTGAGTCCGTTACATTGTCCGTTGGATAAGATGATATCAAGAACCTGGTGGTTTTCAAAAATTCTGATATTGTCACACTCTTGGATTTTTCCTGTCAGGAATTCGATGACCCGCCTGCCGGTTATATCGCCGCCTGCATGAAGCACCCTTCTTTTGTGGTGGCCACCTTCCAGCCCAAGGGCCAACGAGTTGCCGGACATGTCAAAGTGCATCCCGTTTGCGATGAGTTCGGTGATCCTTTGGGGTCCTTCATTTACAAGTACATTCACAGCATCGGGGTTGCAGAGGTTACGCCCTGCATTTATTGTATCTTCGAAATGGAATCCGGGGTTGTCATCGTCGGCCGTAACTGCTGCTATCCCTCCCTGTGCATGGTAGGTGTTACTTTCATTGAGCTTACATTTTGTAACCACTGCTACCGTTCCATAACGAGAGGCCCTGAGGGCTGCATAGAGCCCGGCCAATCCGCTTCCCGCAATAAGGTAGTCGTAGTGCTGCATTCCGTGTTTTTTTGGGAGCACGAATGTAAGCTTTTTATCCCTAAAACCTGCTTTTTTTGCTCGTTTGCTCCTGAATAAATATCTTAGCAGTTTAAAAGTAAAAGGTAAGAGATATGACAAAATGTGTAAACTGCTTTATCCCATTTGCCGATAAAGCACAAGTAGAACAAACGGTTAACGGGCTTAGGGAGTCCGGTATGGTAAACAAGATTTACCTTCTCGCAACCGACAAAGAGGCCGGAGAGCTTGAGGGGTGCGAGACAATACATGTGGAATCGTTAAAGTGCACACCTGCAATCAGGAAAATTGCAAAACTTGCAGATACCCCCTATACATTTATTTATACCAAGGAGTCTACCCTTTTGATGGGTATGTTTGCAATTGAAAGGATGATCCGTATTGCTGATGACAATCAGGCTGCAATGGTATATGCAGACCACTTTCAGATAACCGACGGAGTTAAGAAGAATGCTCCCGTGATCACATATCAGAAGGGTAGCCTGAGGGATGACTTCAATTTTGGTTCGGTTATGATCTATAATTCGGAGGCATTAAAAAGTGCTGTATCACGTATGGATACCGATTACAAATTTGCCGCACTCTACGATTTGCGTTTAAAGGTCTCACAAACAGGGGAGCTGGTGCACATCAACGAGTATCTCTATACCGAGGTGGAGCAGGACAACCGCCGTTCGGGTGAGAAGATCTTTGACTATGTGGATCCAAAAAACAGGGCGGTTCAAATCGAAATGGAAGCTGCCTGCACCGATCACCTTAAGTCTGTCGGAGGTTATCTGGCACCCGTGTTCAAAAAGATTGAATTCAACAAAGGTGATTTTGAGTTCGAAGCTTCGGTAATTATTCCCGTTTACAACCGTATCAGGACTATTGAAGATGCAATCAAATCGGTTTTGATGCAAAAGACATCTTTTAAATTCAATCTGATCATTGTGGACAACCACTCTACTGACGGCACCTTTGAAGCGATAGAAAGTTTTGCCTCCGACCAAAGGCTCATCCATGTTGTTCCCGGCCGTAAGGACCTGGGAATTGGCGGTTGCTGGAACATGGGTGTACACCATCCAAAATGCGGTAAGTTTGCCGTTCAGCTCGACAGCGATGATGTTTACAGTGACCAAAACACCCTCCAAAAGATTGTGGATGCCTTTTACGAGCAAAATTGTGCCATGGTAGTGGGTACATATATGATGACCAATTTCAATATGGAGATGATTGCCCCGGGTATCATTGACCATAAGGAGTGGACACCCGATAACGGGCGCAACAATGCTTTGAGGATTAATGGACTGGGAGCACCAAGGGCATTTTATACCCCGGTGCTGAGGGAGGTTAAGGTACCCAATACCAGCTATGGGGAGGATTATGCTTTGGGTCTCAATATTTCCAGGGATTACCAGATTGGCAGGATTTACGATGTGCTATACCACTGCCGCCGTTGGGAAGATAACTCAGATGCATCCCTGGATATTGTCAAGATGAATGCCCACAATACCTACAAAGACAGGATACGTACCTGGGAATTGATGGCCAGGATTGCAAAAAACAAAGGAGTCAAATAATTAGTTGATAATACTGATGAAAATCGATAATCAGGAACTGGTTGCTCTCTTTGGAGAGCAACTGGCTTCATGGGAGCAGGCAGGTAATAATTACAAGGCATTGGAAAATGTCATTGTAAAAGAGTTGGTTGTGGAAGGGTTCCCCTTTAAAGTTCAGTTCAACCCGGCCAGGATAGTCTCCTCTTCGGCAAAGGTCGATGCAAAATCCATAACAGAGAGGAAGTGTTTCCTTTGTAGTGAGAACAGACCGGCTGTACAAAAGGGACTGGATTATGTCTACAAGGGAGACTTCCAAAACCCTTATACCGTGCTGGTAAACCCATTCCCGATATTCCCCCGCCATCTCACAATCCCAATGCTGGCCCATACCGACCAGCTGATTGGCGGCAGGATGGGGGCGATGCTCTCCCTTGCAAACCAGCTGGACGGTTATACATTGTTTTACAATGGTCCCAAATGCGGGGCATCAGCTCCCGACCATTTCCATTTCCAGGCGGGTAATAAGGGATTCCTTACCATTGAGGAGCATCTGCACAAAATGGAAAAAGAGGTTTTGTTTACAAATGAAATTGCAACAGTAAGCTCTGTAAAAGGGGTATTCCGTGGTCTTGTTGCTATCGAATCTTCGGAGGCTGAGGAGGCCGAGAGGCTTTTCGGGTTGTTGTTTTCCCGGCTTCCCGTAAAGGAGGGAGAAAAGGAGCCGATGGTAAACATTCTCTGCTGGTATGAAAATGGTGTTTATGTGATTCTGTTGTATGTCAGAGATAAGCACAGGCCTTCACACTATTTTGCCGAGGGCGATGCAAATATACTATTGAGCCCGGCCTCCGTGGATTTGGGTGGTGTGCTGATAACTCCCCTGGAGAAGGATTTCCATAAAATGGACGAAACCCTGATTGCTGAAATCCTGGACGAAATTTGTGTCAGTGAGGGGGAAAACCTGGATATTATTGATAAAATTAAAACCGTATTGAGATGAAAGAGCCAAAAGTGAGCGTCGGGATCATGTTCGAGCCCGAAATTGTGTTTGTCCTTAATTCTGTATTTACCTCCAATGGTAAGGAGTTTGCCGGGGAACAAAAGGTTTGCCTTAGTGACGGTAAGATCCTGTGGAATGGAAACTTATTTGACAACCTGCTGTTTGAGCCAAAGAATGAAAGCGAGGCCTCATTTATGCTCAAAGATGTTACAATCGGTATAAATTTCCACTGGGAAAGGAAAGAAGACCAGGTATTCAAAGGAGCCCTAAAGTTGATTGTGGAGAACGACAGACTTACTGCCATCAACCTGCTTGGGGTTGAGGAGTACCTTACCTCCGTGATCTCATCAGAAATGAGTGCCACTGCTTCATTGGAGCTTCTAAAGGCTCACGCAGTCATATCCCGTTCATGGCTTTTGGCCCAAATAGAAAAGAACAAGGAGATTGTGAGTTCGGGAGCATCTTACAGCACCATGAAGGAGACTCCTGAGGAGTTGATTCGCTGGTATGACCGCGAAGACCATGTAAACTTTGATATATGTGCCGATGACCACTGCCAGAGGTACCAAGGTATCACCCGTGCTTCTACCTCGATGGTTAAAAAGGCTATTGAGCAGACCAGGGGAGAGCTTTTGATGTTTGACGGAAAGATTTGTGACGCGCGTTACTCAAAAAGTTGCGGAGGGGTGTTCGAAGAGTTCCAGAATTGCTGGGAGGAGATCAATTACTCTTATTTGACAGGTAAGTGTGACCTTCCCGAAGGGGCTGTGATGCCTGACCTTACCGTTGAGGCGAATGCCAGGGAGTGGATAACCTCATCTCCGGATTCTTTTTGCAATACTACCGACAAAAAGATCTTGTCGCAGGTTCTAAATAATTACGACCAGGAGACCGTGAACTTTTACAGATGGCAGGTTAAGTATTCACAGGATGAGATTTCTGAACTTATCAAGAGAAGGTCTGGTACAGATTACGGGACGGTGAGCGATCTGATCCCTGTAGAAAGGGGAACTTCGGGCAGGCTTGTAAGGCTTAAGATCGTAGGGTCAAAAAAGACCAGGATTATAGGTAAAGAGCTGGAAATAAGGCGGACATTGTCGGAATCCCATCTCTATAGTTCGGCTTTTGTAGTAGATAAGGAGGTTGACGGAGAGGGAAAGAGTGTGTTTGTCCTTAACGGTGCCGGATGGGGTCATGGTGTGGGTCTTTGCCAGATTGGTGCTGCTGTTATGGGCGAAAAGGGATATGGTTATAACCAGATATTGCTACACTACTTTGTGGGTGCCTCTGTAGAAAAAAGATATTAATAATCCCCGATATGAGTAATTTCAAAAAATCTCCCTGGGCATGGATTCCTTCGCTTTACTTTGCGCAAGGTTTGCCTTATGTTGCCGTTATGACCATTTCGGTGATAATGTACAAAAGACTGGGTATTTCCAATACCGATATTGCCCTCTACACCAGCTGGCTTTACTTGCCATGGGTTATCAAACCTTTTTGGAGCCCTTTTGTAGACTTGCTCAAGACCAAGAGATGGTGGGTAGTCTCAATGCAGGTTTTGGTGGGGGCCGGTCTAGCCGGGATAGCCTTTACAATTCCGGCAAGTAATTTCTTCCAGCTTACTCTGGCTGTTTTTTGGCTGATGGCGTTCAGTTCGGCAACTCATGATATTGCAGCCGACGGCTTTTACATGCTGGCGCTCGAACCTCACCAGCAGGCCATGTATGTTGGGATCAGGAGTACGTTTTACAGAATTGCGACCATTGCAGGCCAAGGTTTGCTGATTATGGTAGCCGGTATGCTGGAATCTTCGACCGGGCTTAAACCGTTGGAACTGCAGGTAAAAGCGGGTCCGGGTTACTCCTCTGCAATAGAAATTCCGGCAGACAGCAGCCTTGCAAATCCATTTGCCCTTGCTCCAACAAACGATTACACATTTGATGTGTACCCTCACGAAATTTCTGTAGGTACCGGGAATATTTCTGCCGACTCTGCTGCAATGCTCAGAGAGTTTGCTGCAACCCGGAATATTCTAAACGGATTTATCACAAGTGAGTCTTCCCATTCTGCAGCGGGAACAAAGGAGGGCTCGTCATGGTGGAGCAGGTCTGTTTCAACTCCTTTGGGAGGGTGGATAAAAAGGAACTTTGGAGAAGAGCGTGATGTGGAGCAGTTGCACCAATTGACAGGAAGTTCCAGACTTATAGCCGTCAGACTTACCAAGTCTCCCGAACCCGGAGAGAAGATTGTGCTCAACACATCCTTCAACAGCGGGGATAAAAGCTTGTTTCTGGCTCATGGGGAGAGGATTGAATTTACATCCGACAACTGGACAAAGGCGGCTTTGTTGCTTGTGCAGGTTGATCCAAAGCTAGAAGATAATGCGGTTGCCGAGTTCCGGGGACTCTCCGGAAATATCTCGTTCGCGTGGTCCATTACTTTCTTTGTTCTTGCCGGTTTCTTTATCGCAATAGCTCTTTACCACAAGGTTGTGCTTCCAAAGCCAACGGTTGACGTAGCTGCCAAAAATGTAACGGCTTCCAATATTTTCCAGGAATTCCTGGAGACCTTTGCTTCGTTCTTCCGCAAGAAAGAGGTTGCAAGTGCAATTGCATTTATGTTGCTGTTCCGTTTTTCCGAAGCCCAGCTGGTCAAGATGGTTACTCCGTTCTTACTGGATCCAAAGGAAATCGGAGGGCTCGGACTGACTACAGGAATGGTGGGAATGGTTTACGGTACAGTTGGTATCATAGGACTTACCATGGGAGGAATAATCGGTGGTATCATTGCATCGATAGGAGGTTTGAAGAAATGGTTGTGGCCAATGGCCCTGTCCATCTCTTTGCCAAGTTTCTCGTTCGTTTACCTTGCGGTATTCCAACCCGATAGTTTGTTCCTGATAAACCTGAGTGTCTTTGTCGAGCAGTTTGGTTATGGTTTTGGTTTCACTGCCTATATGTTGTACATGATCTATTTTTCTGACGGCAAGCACAAAACTGCACATTATGCGATCTGCACGGCGTTCATGGCGCTTGGTATGATGATTCCCGGGATGATGGCAGGCTGGTTGCAGGAGATGCTTGGGTACCGTAATTTCTTTTGGTGGATTATGCTCTCTTACGGAATCACCTTTGTTGTTACGGCGTTGATCAAAGTGGACCCTGCCTTTGGCCGAAAGAAAAAAGCTGTAAGCTGATAACGAAGAAAAAATTAACTTTTTAAAATCCAAAATGATGAAAACCGTCAAATCGATATTTTCCCTTTTATTGCTTGTTACAGCTACATCCCTTTTTTCCCAGGTTGTCAAACCCGGGATTGAGGTGTTGAAAGATAGCAACTTCAAAATACTTGAAGGGAAAAGGGTTGGGTTGATTACAAATCCCACAGGGTTTGACAACTCACTGAAATCTACCATTGATATCTTGCATGAGGCACCCAATGTGAATCTTGTGGCCCTGTTTGGTCCTGAGCACGGAGTAAGGGGGGATGTACATGCAGGAGACAAGATTGCCGATATGAGTGATCCCAAAACCGGAATCCCTGTGCTTTCCCTTTATGGAAGTACCCGCAAACCAACTCCCGGGATGCTGGCCGGTATAGATGTTTTGGTTTATGATATCCAGGACATTGGAAGCCGGTCATTCACTTACATCAGTACAATGGGGCTGGCTATGGAGGCAGCAGCCGAAAACAATATCAAGTTTGTGGTGCTGGATCGCCCAAATCCTCTGGGAGGTAATAAAATTGAGGGCAACCTTGCGGAGGAGGGTTTCATATCCTTTGTAAGTCAGTTTAAAATACCTTATATCTATGGACTTACCTGTGGAGAGCTGGCCGTTTTGCTTAATGAAGAGGGAATGCTAAAGGCAAAATGCGACCTTGAGGTGGTAAAGATGGATGGCTGGAAACGCTCAATGCGTTTCGAGGAGACCGGATTGCAGTGGGTGCCTTCTTCTCCGCACATACCACATCCGTCAACTTCGGTTTACTATCCCACTTCGGGAATCCTGGGTGAACTGGGATATATGTCAATCGGAGTAGGGTATACAATACCGTTCCATATGTTTGCGGCAGAGTGGATAGAGGCAGAGATGCTGGCAGACAAACTGAATGGCTACAAATTACCGGGATTACACTTTCGTCCGATCCATGTAAAACCATTTTACAGTGTTGGTGTCGGAAAGAACCTGCAGGGTGTGCAACTCCATATTATGGATTATGACACGGCTTCCCTGACCGATGTTCAGTTTTATGTAATGGAGGCTATTGCAGAGCTATATCCGGACAAGGCTGTGTTTGACAATGCAAGTGAGTCACGTTTCCGGATGTTCGATTTGGTGTCGGGAAGCGACCAGATACGTCTCCGGTTTTCCAAACGCCATAAGTTCGAAGATATCAAGGATTATTGGTATAAAGATGTAGATAGTTTCCGCAGATTGGCCAAGAAGTACCACCTTTACAAATAGAGTGGAAATGGATTTTTATCAAAGGGCTGCTTTTAAGCGGCCCTTTATTATATAAGACCGAGGGTTTTGCTGCGTACCAGCATGCAGGCACCTATCACCCCGCATCTCTCTCCCAGTTTGGAGAGTTTGACTTTGGTGTCTTTGCTCACAAGAATCAATGAGTATTTGTTGATAGCGCTCTTGATGGACAGAAGGATATATTCCCTGGCTGCAGCCAGTGTTCCTCCCAGCACTATGAGTTCGGGGTTGAAAAGGTTGATTAGTCCGGAGATGGCTTTGCCAAGCTCGTTTCCTACAGCTTCCATAACTTCTATAGCCAGAACATCTTCCTTTTGGAGTGCATCCATAATATCGTCAAGGGTAATCTCCTCCCCATTGTTGAACTTGTTTGAGAGCATTGAGACACGTCCCTCTTTCATTTGCTCGGTAAACATACGGTGTACAGCAGACCCCGAAGCACCGGTTTCCAGGCAACCACGTTTGCCGCACCGGCAAATAATCTCGTTGTCAAAAAAAGGAAAATGGCCAAATTCGCCGGAAAATCCTGATTTGCCATAGTACAGTTTCCCGTTTGTGATTATGCCTATTCCAAGGCCCCAGCTGGCGTTTATGAAAATCATATCCTGCACATGGCTCTCTTCTCCCATCATGAATTCCCCGTATGTCATTGCGCGGGAGTCGTTCTCTATGTATACCGAACAATCAATTCTCTCTTCGATGAGCATGGAAAGGGGTTTCTCTCCAAGGAAATAAAAGCTGTAACTGTAACCCGATTCGGAATTCACCCTGCCGGAGAGATTGATCCCTACCGACAATACTTTATCCCTGGCAACGGGTAGTTTGTCTATGAAAGAATTGATAATGGAACAGAGTGAGTCAAGCGAGTGGAAAGTGTTTTCGAGTACAAAGGTTTTTTTCCCGGTATATTCGGTCATCTCCCCTTTGAAGTTAATCACTCCCAAGGATATGCTGTCTTTGTTGATATCAACACCCACAAAGAACCCTGCATCGGGATTTAACCCGTATACATTTGGACGCCTACCCCCGTTTGTCCCCTGTTTGCCAAAATCCAGGACAAAACCCTCACATATAAGCTCCCCGATAAGTTTGGTGATAGTGGGAACACTCACAGACATCTCCTTACTGATATCTGCAATACTGTATGCGCTGCCGGCAACCAAAAGCCTGATAATTTCCTTTTTAAGGGAGGCACTCCTGTTGCCTTCGTTGGACTTTTGAAGGAATGAGGTGTTCATGTTTTAGGTGGTGATAGGCAAAATTAGAAATATTTATCGGTTTTCGTACCCTTTGTCGGCATATTTGAGCCTGTCGTACCAGTTGAATTTAAGGATTGTCATGGTAACGGCAATAATTCCCAATGTGATCCAGAAAGCCTTGTAGTTATGTATCACAAGATAAATCGGCAGAACCACAAGCGACATTTGCCAAACAATACCTGTTATCACATTTACAACGTCTCTTCCAAAATCCTTGTTGGCTTCGAATCCAGGATCCTCTTTCATTACCTTTTCCCGGATAGGTTTCCAGAAGCCCCAGGGCCTTACGTTTTTATAGAACTTCATCAGGACTTCGTCGGTATCGGGTTCTGTAAGCAGGGTTCCGGCAATACATCCGATGAATGAGAAGAGCAAGATCAAAGGGAACAGGTAGATGTCTGCAATTTCGGGGAAAAATACTAGCTTGACAGTAGAAGATACCAGTCCGGCAGTCATACCCCAAAAATATCCGAATCCGTTGAATCTCCACCATATCCATTTAAGTACGTTGGCAGCAGCATAACCTCCGTATAGAGATGATGTTATCCATAGTGTGAGGGAGTTGAGTGATTTGGCATAAAAACCAAATATAACACCCACGACAACCAGGATGATGGAGGCGAGGTAACTGAACCTTACATAGGTTTTGGGGGCAGCATCGGGTTTTATGTATTTTTTGTAAAGGTCGTTTACAATGTATGCAGGTGCCGAGTTCACAAATGCAGCAAGTGTTCCCATGAATGCCGCCAGTAATCCGGCCAGTAAAAGCCCTCTGAGGCCTGTAGGGACAAATCGTGTTATAGCCATTGGAAGTATGGTTTCGAAGTCTACGTTTGCCCCCATAGAGACAAGTTCCGGAGACAAGTATACCAGCGAAAGGACAGCCAGGCCGGCCACCATCAGATAGCGGGGTGCAAAAAGCACCAAGATTGTGAACCCGCTCATTTTGGCGGCTTCCGACGGTTTGCGGGTAGAGAGGATTCTCTGCATATCATAGCTGGGTACAGGGCCTGCCAGGCTGGCAAAAATCCCTTTGAACAGCATCAGCATCACTAGGGCTCCAAACAGGTCGTAACCGTCGGAGGCAATCTTTGTGTTGAGAGCAGGCATCAGTTCTCCCCAGTCGAGGTCGAGTTTCCATCCAAAAAAGAGGTTATCCCATCCGGCCGGGGTCAGGGCCGAAACCTGTTCGGCCGTAACCGAAGTGAAAGCTATATATCCAATGATCAGACACGATATTGTCATTATTGCAAATTGGAAAACATCGGCAGCCACCACGCTGAACATTCCCCCCTTGAGAGTGTATATGGTTGTGATTCCTATGATTATAAGTGCATAAGACTGGGCTGATGTCAGGGTCATGAAGCCAAGGTCGGCAGTAAGGTCCCAGGGAAGAATCATTATTGCAAACTTGCCGATTCCTTCGAAGAAATATGCCATGAAGCCTATAACACTGATGATAGCGAAACTTATCACGACAATGTGGGAGTATTTCCCGCCCCTTCCGCTAAACCGGGTAAGGATCCACTCAGCACCTGTCATCACGTTGGACCGTCTCATCCATATCGCCAGGAATATCATTACGAAAACCTGGTTCCATACCGGCCATAGCCATGGAATAAATGCGCTTTTAAGACCATAAACAAAGAGTATTGCAACTGTCCACATTGTTCCCGAAATGTCAAACATTCCGGAGGCGTTGGACAAACCAAGGAAATACCATTTGATTTTATTGCCCCCTAAAAAATAGGTGTCAATATTTTTTGTGGCTCTTTTTGAGAGGTAAAAACCAACAGAGACAATTGCTATTATATAACAGCATATTACTAGAATGTCAATCCAGGAGAGGCTCATAATTTATAGTTTTATTAATTGCAAAAGTAGTATTTAATTTAAAAAAGCCAAATTAATTAATAAATAATGCCAGCTATTGTGGCTTATATATTAAAATAATTTATTAATGATTTGTTAAGGTCCGGGTAGGGTTGTTTAAGATATATTTTGATTATTCTCCCTTTTTATTACCTATTAATAATAAAGAATTGAAGTTACTCTCTCTCTAAGACGATAAAAATGTATAAAAAACATCTTTCTAAATAAAATATTTTATTAATAGGGCTTTTAAAATAAAATTATTTATTATGTTTGTACTTGTTAAATAAGATTAAGTATATATAAAAGGAAAGATTATGAAGAGACTTGTCATACTGCTTCTGTTTTGCGCTTTGGGATTAACTGTGAATGGTGAGGCTAAGCGTAAGTACATGTGGATAGACTGTGAGGCTAACTATGAAAGAATGGGCTCTGCCGATTCAATCAAAATCTATTTGCAGAAACTTAAGAAAATAGGATTTACTGATGTGGTTGTAGACGTAAAATCCATTATGGGCGAGGTGTTGTACAAAAGCAAGATTGCTCCTTTCATGGGAGAATGGGATGGTGAGTACAGGAGCGAAGATTTTGATATGATGGGTATCTTCATTAAAGAGGGGCATAAACTTGGCATGAGGGTTCATGCCTCTCTTAATATTTTTGCCGGAGGGCACAACTTCTTTAACAGGGGGGTAATCTACAAACGCTACCCTCAATGGCAATCCCAGGTTTATTGGGAAGGAAAAATTATCCCGATTTCGGAAATGAAATGGAATTACAACGGGATGATGAACCCGGCCAATCCCGAAGTTCAGGCATACCAGTTGAGTATTTTAGAGGAGTTTGCAAAGAAGTACAAGAAGCTTGATGGTCTTATCCTTGACAGGATGAGGTTTGACAACATAACATCTGACTTTAGCGATTTGTCAAGGAAACTCTTTGAAGAGTATTCTGGTATAGAGGTAAAGAATTTCCCTGACGATATCCTATACTGGGTAAAGAATGACGAGGGTAAAATGGAGTACAAGACAGGGGATTTGTTTCCTGAATGGAGCGAGTGGAGGGCTATGGTTATTAAGAACTTCATGCAGGATGTCCACAATATGTTGCGCAGGGTAAACAGCAAACTTTTGATTGGTGATTATACAGGTGCATGGTATCCAACTTATTATCATGTAGGGGTTAATTTTGCAAGTAAAGAGTACGATCCTTCCAAAGAGTTCTGGTGGGCTACGCCAAATTACAAAAACACTGGATATGCAGAGCTATTGGATATCTATATGACAGGGCTCTATTATACAACGGTAACAAAAGAGGACCTTGACAACGCTACCGGCAATCCTGGCCGCAGGGATGAACCCGGGATGGATAACAGCCGTACTTTCTGGTATACCGTAGAGGGTGGTTCGGAGCTTGTAAAGGAGCTTACCCAGGGGGTTGTACCTGTAGTGGGGTCAATATATGTTGAGCAGTACGAAGGAGATGAGAAGTTGTTCGGGAGGGCTGTCAAACAAGCTTTGGATAGTAACGAAGGTGGTATGATGCTCTTTGACATGTCCCACATAGTTACAAGGAATTGGTGGGATGTGCTGGAAAAGAGCATTAAGGGAAATTAAGCAAAACCGACGTTAGTTCGTCATAAAAATAATCATTTATAAACTAAGGCATTCTATGGAAAAAGTTCATCTGATTTTCAAGAATCTCCAGACATTAAGAGCGTTGTCGCTCTTAATGCTCATTCTTACACTATGTCCGTATGCTTCATACGCACAAACAGGTGTGAGAGGTAAAATTACCGACACAAAAGGGGAACCGGTTGTGGGGGCTGTTGTCCTTGTAAAAGGGACTAACACCTACGCATCTAGTGACCTTGGGGGAAATTACTCGTTATCTGCCAAGGCAGGTAATGTGTTGGAATTCTCCTATCTTGGGATGGAGACCCAGGAGGTCGAATACAAAGGGCAGCAAGTCCTTAATGTGGTTTTAAAAGAAGTTGCCTCTGCATTGGACGAGATCATTGTAGTTGGTTACGGTACTACGCAGAGAGCCAGTTTGACAGGTTCTGTAACCCAAATCAAGGGTTCGGAGTTGCTCAAGTCTCCTGCAACCAACATATCCAGTGTGTTGGGTGGTCGTGTGGCAGGTGTCTCTTCTGTGCAAGAGTCGGGACAACCAGGTTCTGACTTTGCTGGTTTGAGGATCCGCGGATCAAGGGCAGGTGTTGCATATATTGTAGATGGTATGCCTCGTTCTATAAATGATATTGATCCTAACGATGTAGAGACCATCTCTATTTTGAAGGATGCCTCTTCGGCTGCGGTATACGGGTTGCAATCTGCCGGTGGTGTGGTTATCATAACAACAAAACAGGGCCGTGTAGGGGAATCCAAAATTAGTTACAAAGGTTCCATGGGTGCCTCAATGAATGTGGATTATCCTGAGTTCCTTGATGGTCCGGGTTATGCTTACTGGTATAACAAGGCAACAGAGTTAGATGGTGGTGCACCAATCTTTACCCAAGAGCAAGTGGCAAAAATGCTCAACGACGATCCTTCTGACGGATGGGGAAATACCAACTGGATAAAGGAGACTTTTGGAATGGGAATTACCTCTCAGCACAATGTGACTGCAAACGGAGGAACAGATAAAATCAAATATTTTGCGTCGTTGGGTTATCTGGAGCAAAAAGGAAACATTGAAAATTTCGATTTCTACCGTTACAACCTCAGGAGTAACATTGATGCAAAAATTGCAAACAACCTGACCCTGACTTTGGGTATTGCAGGTAGTATCAGTGACACAAGGTCACCCGGTTATGCTGCAGGAGGATCTATGGCAGCCGGTGTCTCTTCCCCTGCATGGCTTTCGGTTGCAGAGCAGGCAGCCTATGCACACCCTTATCTTCCAATGGAGATTGACGGTATTCCGGTTGCCAGCAGGAATGCATACAACAATGCCGTTAATCCGGTTGCAGCTGCTTCCCTTTCGGGAAACAACAAATCGGTTACCAATTCTATCCAGACCAACATAACCCTAAAGTGGGACTTGCCCTGGGTAAAAGGCTTGAACATGAAGTTTACAGGTGGGTTCGACCATTCCGGCAGCGTGTCCAAGAATTTCAGCACACCATACCAAGTGTGGCTGGAAACTGTTCCAAACTCTACAACCAACGATATTTCTTATGGTTTGGTTACAGATGCCAGAAACCAGGTGGACAGGACGCTGGGAGAGGGTTATTCACAGTGGCGTCGCCTTGTGAGCCAGACAAGTATCAACTATGCCAATGTGTTTGGTAAACACAATGTAGATGCCATGGTGCTTATGGAGTCCAGGGATTACAAAAGCAACCGTTTTGCTGCATATGGCAAGGGGTTTTATTTTGTAGAGCTTCCGGAACTGAACATGGCCAGGGTACCTTCGGACAATCCTATCTCTGGTTCAAGTGATGCAAACAGGAGCCTCGGTTTTGTAGGCCGTGTCAAATATGATTACGACAACCGCTATCTGGCGGAACTCTCTGCAAGGTATGATGGTTCTTATAAATTTGCCGGTAATGTGCCGGGTAAAAGGTGGGGTTTGTTCCCTTCTTTGTCTTTGGGATGGAGATTGTCCAACGAAGATTTCTTTAATGTCGATTTCATTGACAACCTTAAAATAAGAGGTTCTGTCGGGGTTTTGGGCTCTGACCCGATCTCTCCTTATGCATTTTTGAGTACCATGAGTTTCATTGGAGGCAGTAATCCTACTCCTCAGGTGATTTTCAACGGTCAACAGCAAAATGCGTTGATGACTACTGCTGTTGCCAACCCTAACCTGACATGGGAAAAAATGGTTGCCTACAACTTTGGTTTTGATGCAACATTATGGAGCAGGATGCTTGGTATTGAGTTTGACGTGTTCTACAACTACACTTGGGACATTTTGGGTGCGCAATCTGCAATGCCTGGTTCCATGGGAGGGTACTACACAACTTACATAAACAACAACAGTGTAGATTCCAAAGGTTTTGACCTGATGCTTACACATGACAACCGTGTAGGGGATTTTTATTACGGTGCAAAACTGAACGTGAGTTATGCAAAAACAAGGTATATAAAATACCAGGATAGCCCTAATACCCCGGATTATGCCAAACGAACAGGCAAATCCCCTTGGGCAACCCCGGTAATGGTAGCAGAGGGTTTGTTCCAAAGTGAAGAGGAGATAGACAACTCTCCGTATATACAAGGAGCAAGGCCGCGTCCGGGGGATATAAAATATGCTGACCTTAACGGAGACGGAATTATCTCTTATGCCCAGGACAGGGCTTTGAGAGGCAAGCCAAACAGGCCGGAACTTACTGCAGGGTTGGATATATATGGAGGATGGAAAGGTTTTGACTTTGCAATGTTGTTCACAGCAGGTGCTTTGCACGAAATATCACTTACCGGTACCTATTACAACTACAACGACGACAACACCATCTTTACAAAACCTTTCAAGGCAGGTTCAAATGCTCCGAGGTTCCTTGTAGAGCAGGCATGGCGTCCGGACAATACAGCCGGTACATATCCAAGGCTTTCTGTAAATGCTCCTAATACAAACAACGCATATGCATCTACTTTCTGGTATAAAGACGGTAAATATGTAAGGATGAAATCGGCCCAGCTGGGTTATACAATCCCAAGGAAAATAACCCAGAAAATTGGCAGTGACAATATCAGGGTTTATGTAGAGGGTACAAACCTGTTCACATTGAGCGGTCTTCCTCAAGGTATAGATCCTGAGAGGCCAGGAGTAACCAATGGTTATTATCCTCAACAGAGAACCATTATGGGTGGAATTACAATCTCTTTTTAAACGACAGACAAGATGAAGACAAGAATATTATTATTGATACTATTGATAGGTGTGGTTCTTCCGGGTTGTAACAAATTCCTGGACATGAACCCTACCGACAGGCTTTCCGACAAAATGGTTTGGCAAAACAAAGAGTCGGTTGAGTTATACGTCAATGGCTTTTACCCGTATATAAACATATATGGTGCATTTGGCGGTGGTGACAGCCAGGTAGGTCTTACAGAGGGGCTCACCGAAACCCTTAAATATGGATCAATGACCCCGGGTACACATGTGGGATTTGCAAATATTGTGGCTTATGCCGATGGAGGCATGTCTGCTCCAACAGCAGCGTTCCACCTTGGTATGTGGGATGATTTGTACACCAGGATACGCCGTGTGAACGAATTCCTTTTTGGGTTGAGAAACTATGGCGGGAACCTAGACCAGGATTTACTGAGCAGGTTCGAAGCAGAAGCCAGATTTTTCAGAGGATTCCTCTATTTCCAGTTAATAAAAAGAAGTGGCGATGTGATTATTTATGACGAAGATCTTTCAAAAATTTCCAAATCTACCCCTTTAAGCCCTGAGGCAGAAGCCTGGGATATGGTGCAGGCAGATTTGGATTTTGCAGCAGACCATTTGCCAATTTCTTGGAGTGGGGCAGATATTGGACGTGTAACCAAAGGAGCAGCTTATGCAATGCAATCCAGGGCTATGCTTTATGCCCAAAGGTGGCAGGCAGCAAAAGATGCCGCTGATGAGGTTTTCAATTTGCAAAAATATGAATTGATGGCTGGGAATACAGTAGCCAACTATCAAAAGGCGTTTACCTCTGCAACTGCAGGAAATACAGAATCCATATTGGAATTCAATTATATGCAGACAGGAGGGCCTGTTCATAACTACAACCGTTACTTTACACCTGGCGGAGATGTCCCTGGTATTGGCGGACGTGCCGCTCCTACACAGGAGATGGTGGAGTCTTATGAAAAACAGACAGGTGGTCACATTGACTGGACTCCTTGGCATAATGTTGACGGAACAACGCAGACACCTCCGTACGATCAGTTGGAAGTAAGGTTCCATGCATCAATATTATACAACGGTGCAAACTGGAAAGGAAGGAAAATTGAATCGTATGTGAATGGCCAGGATGGTTATGCAGAATTCAAGGATGACCCGAATCCATCGGGCAGGTCGGTGACAGGCTATTATTTGAGGAAACTCGTGGATGAAAACCATATAGACCTGAACTCCCAAAACAGTACCCAGCCTTGGATTGCAATAAGGCTTGCAGAGGTTTACCTTAACAGGGCCGAGGCTGCATACAGGCTCAACAACCCAGTACAGGCAAATGCAGATTTGCGAGCCGTAAGGGCAAGGGTTGGATTGCCATACACAGACAAGAGTGGTGCTGAATTGTTTGAGGCCATAAGGAATGAAAGGAAGATTGAACTTGCATACGAAGGTCACCTTTACTGGGATATGAGACGTTGGAGACTTGCCCATATAGAGTACAATGGTCCAGGCAGCAGGGTGCATGGTCTCAAGATTATCAAAGAGGGAGCCATTTATACATATTTTTATGTAGATTGCGACAAACAAGACCGCTCGTTCCAGGAGAAGATGTACCGTATTCCTCTTCCGGAGACAGAGTTGATGAACAATACCGCAGTACAACAATATCCTGAATGGAGATAATAAAGAAATTGTAATGAAACGAAATATATTGATGTTTTTTGCAGTACTGCTCACAATCCTGAGCAGCTGCCACAGCCCGGAAAAGGTGATTCCTGCCGAAGTGAGACAGGGACTGAACAGCCTTTCTGCACAGTTTTCTGCAGGCGAATTCAAAAATGATGCGAATGCAAAGTTCACACTGCAGGTTACAAATCCGGAAGCTGATGTGCTTGTGATTCCTGTGCCATGGTATTATCCCGAAGAGAGCACTAATGAGACTGAAATCACAAAAATGAAAATAACAGCAAACCTGGACGACAATACATTCATTGAACCAGGCTTGAGTGTGATGGACCTGACCAAGGAGAATCCTGTGAAAGTAACAAAAGGAGATGGTTCTGTAAAGAACTATATGATTAGGGGCGAGCGTGTAAAAAGTAATAAATGTGCTATAATCAACTTCTCTCTAAACACTCCCGAACTGACAGGTGTGATTGACCAGGATAACAAGACAATCTCATTGATTACAATAGATGATTTGGGTTTGTCTACAGCTTCTGTGGCAATTTCACCCCATGCAACAATCAGCCCTGACCCATCTGCAGAGAGGGACTATTCAGAGCCGGTTGTCTTTACGGTAACAGCCCATGATGGAACTACTACCGCTCAATATACAGTTCAAAAGACTATACCTCCAAAGATCAACTACGGGTTCCGTCCAGGCAGCGAAACCGAACTTTGGGTTAGTGATTTGAGCGTGAAGTATGGTATTTCCAACGGAGCAAACAA
>SABC01000336.1 GCA_009929175.1 Bacteroidia bacterium
TTCTTTTCCTATGACTTCTTGGAGCCCCATTCCAAATTCCCGTGTTTGGATTTCCTCGGCATAGGTGGGGCTTACGGTGGTGAGTGCATCGCAAGCAAGAATTCCTCCCTTCATGAGATTCACTTGGTCTTCATGAAGCAATAAAAACTTTCCATCTTCCTCCATATCCAGTACGTCCTTGAGAAAAGAAAGGTGGCAAATTCCCTGGTAGTGAATATTATGGATGGTAAACACTGTTTTTATATGAGAGTATCCGCCCTTTTGCCCGTACCGGATTTTCAACAAAACCGGTACCAGGGCAGTCTGCCAATCCGACAAATGGATGATGTCGGGTGAATAGTCTCCATGTCCCAGGAATTCCAAGACAGCCAAACTAAAGAATGCAAAGCGCTCCCCATCATCACCATAACCGTATAGATTGTCCCGGTCAAAGTAGTCTTCTCCTTGAACAAACCAGTAGTCCATTTCCTCCATGGCAAGATAATGCACACGGCACTCTCTTTTTCTCCAACCCAAGGACACTACAAACCGAGCCACCTCTTTCATCTGATGACCATGGGTTTTCTCAATGGATCGGTAATAAGGGAGTATAACTTTCACTTCAATCTGGCGGTCTTTCAATGCTCTTGGCAGAGCCTCTGCCACATCTCCCAAGCCTCCCGTTTTTGCAAAAGGAGCCCCTTCCGGGCTCACAAAGAGTACTTTCATAGACTCCTATACTATGGTGCTTTTTTCAATTAACAAGGGGTATTTCTCATGGCCGATGACTTCTCGCCCTTCCCGTACAATCACATCTTTATCGGAGATTACATGCTCCACCCGGGCGCCACTCTGAATATCCGTATTCTGCATAATAATGGAATGGCGTACCACCGCACCGGCTTCTACCCGAACACCCCGGGACAAAATGGAGTTTTCCACCGTTCCTTCAATCTTACATCCGTCTGCAACGAGAGAATTTCTCACATAGCTTCCCTCTCGATAAAGGGTGGGCACGCTATCTTTTACCTTGGTAAAT
>SABC01000337.1 GCA_009929175.1 Bacteroidia bacterium
CGCAACTTACACATTATATGGGAGTTGTTAATTTATCCGAGGGATCGACCCCGCAAGTTGCTGTAAATGACCGAGGAGCTACAAGTCTCTGCAAGGCAGGGAGTTGTAAATTTATCCGAGGGATGCATTAGTTTTTTTATACCTTTATGGTGTAAATATATGATGATATGAAAACTTCAGTTGCAATTATTATGGTGTTAAGTGTTTTATTTAGCACTCAAAATGCCCAAGGGCAGATTACGGTCAAGTGTCCGGTTTACCGGTTTGAATACACAAAAATGCTACCTGCTACGCCTGTCAAGGACCAGGCTGTGACAGGAACCTGCTGGTCTTTTGCCACAACCTCTTTTTTTGAGTCCGAACTTATAAGAATGGGCAAAGGTGAATACGACCTCTCCGAAATGCATACCGTCAGATACAATTACATCAACCGGGTAAAGGACAACTTTATCAAAAGAGGCAAAGGGAACTTGCAAGAGGGCAGCCTCTCCAATATGCTGTTCAATGTTGTTGAACAATACGGTATGGTACCCGAAGAGGTTTACACCGGAATAAATTATGACTCCCAAAAGCATAACCACACACTGCTCAACGAATACATCAACGCCATAGCACAGGTTCCCATTAAAAACAAAGAGGTCACACCCGAATTTGATAAAATCCTTAACTCAATACTAGACACATATCTTGGTCAAGTACCAGCAAAATTCACATATAAAGGCAAAGAGTACACCCCGCAAAGCTTTTACCAAAGCCTCGGCATTAATACAAATGATTATGTATTCCTTACCAGTTTCACACACCACCCCTACTACCAACAATTCCTGCTTGAGATTCCCGACAACTGGAACGGGAGCCGCTACTACAACATCCCCCTGGACCAGCTAATGCAAGTCATGGACAATGCAATTGCAAAAGGATACACAGTGTGTTGGGGAGGTGACATGAGCGAACGGAGCTACTCCGACAAAATGGGCATAGCTATGCTTCCCACTGCAGAGGAGCTAGCCACCGAACA
>SABC01000338.1 GCA_009929175.1 Bacteroidia bacterium
CAAGAAAAACATCATTACCGCACTGGTGAAAAACATCATTACCGTGAGAGAGCAAAACATCCCTACCGCACTCCGGTAAAAACATCTTACCTCTCACAGGTACTCTTTGATTTTAAGATAATCGAGTGTTCCATTGAGTCTCTTGTCTGACAAAAGAATTGGTGAGAAACGGATATGCAATACATGCTTCTTTTTACCGAAAGGGAATTATTCAGAAGATGAAATTTACATTTTTTGAAAGGAGTTAATATGAGAATTGATGTTTTACCAGATGTGATTAGGACTTGGCCAAGAAATTTGAGCACTAGCCAATACGGAGGGCTATCTACTTCACAATACGGAGGGATGTCTACCTCCCAATATGGAGGGGCTTCCACTTCACAATACGGAGGGCTGTCAACATCACAATATGGAGGTATGTCGACTTCTCAGTATGGAGGTTTATCTACATCTCAATACGGAGGACTGTCCACTTCACAATACGGTGGACTCTCAACTGCGCAATATGGAGGGTTGTCAACTTCGCAATATGGAGGATTATCATCTTTACAGGGTGGCGGTATGTCTACTTCTTCAAATGATGTTTACAGAAGTAATATCCCTCCTTGGCCTTTTTTCGTACGAGAGTTAGAACTAAGAGGATATGATTGGGCTTCTGAATTGATTAGGCAATATTTACCTAGTTTTTTGTGGCCAGAAAATTACTTCCACAGTAACAGTCAAACCAACAACGCACTGATATGAAGATTCCAGCACCGATAGACTCGTATCCGGAGGTGCAAAATGGAAACCAACTATCGGTACCAGTTAAAACGTCCACAATATCCACAGGAATCGCTTAATAGGGCCTCCAGGGCCTGATTTCGGGGAAACCGGTACCGTGTACCCTGTCCACAAAATCCACAACAATTACTTTTGAACGAGGTTTCCTATTCATGATCTGCCTCATCCTCGCAGCCGGCTATGCAACCCGGCTCTATCCCCTGACCGAGAACTTTCCCAAGCCCCTCTTGGATG
>SABC01000339.1 GCA_009929175.1 Bacteroidia bacterium
CTTGTTCCCAGAACAAGGCGAAGGACAAAGGCCTTCTGTTACAGAGGAGAAACCAGGCCAGATGCAGAAGCCGGTCGGTCGCATCGGGACCGAGCAGGGGGACAAGCTCCTGAATTGCCCTGCAGTGTTGCTGAACATAGTACTGCAGGCGGGCAAGACCCGGCGAGGTGAAGGTGGGAATTACTTCCGTTCGAGCTTCCTGCTGCTGGGACAGTTTCTCCCTGTAGGCTGAATTATAGATACGCTGACCTGTCACACGATCCAGCTTTCCAATGCATCGGCGCTTATGGCGGGTTTGTTTTTTGTGCGGGTCCCAATAGTGCTGGTCCTCGTACAGATACGTAACGTTGTTCTTTTTATTGGTGATTTCAATGACTTTTGGAGGTGAAAGTGTTGCTTCCATGTTATAATTTATAGCATTCCTACTCCTCATTTTCAAGGGTAAATCATAGCCTCCCAATTAATTAATCATTACCATGTTATAACTCGATTGTAAATACAAACATATATATTACAACAAATAGCATATGCGTTATTGTTGCTGATCATACAATTTTGTTACAATTTCCTATCACGTTCTTAAAGGAGATACATGTGAATAAAACTAAAAAGTTGTATCGTATTATGCTACTTATCGGCCTCCTAGCCTTACTCATTCTGCCTTCCTTGGTTGCTCAGGGACAGAAAGAAAGCAACAATACCATCTCATTTGCAGGCTCTGGAGGGTATCCCCCATTCAACTACCTGACCGACACAGGCGAGGTTGCCGGCTTTGATGTGGATGTCGCCCAAGCAATCGCCGATCGTCTGGGGAAGGAACTATCCTACGTAACCACCAGCTGGGACGGCATTGTCGAAGGGTTGCGCGCAAAACGCTACGACGGCATCCTGGGAAGCATGGGGATAACCGAGGAGCGGCAGAAAGTCGTTGATTTCTCACAGCCCTACTACTATAGCGGACCGCAGTTGATCACCCGCAAGGACAGCACCATCAAGCAGGTGGAGGACCTGAAGGCA
>SABC01000340.1 GCA_009929175.1 Bacteroidia bacterium
TAGAGCGCTAGTGGAGTCGTTGTTTGAACAGTATGATATTCAAGGAGTCATTCACTTTGCTGCTGAGTCGCATGTGGATAACTCCATTAAAAACCCTGGTGTGTTTGTTGAAACCAATGTAACGGGTACCTTTACACTGCTTGATGTCGCATACAAAGCGTGGATGCAAAAACCCTTTGTGTTAAAAGAGGGGTATGAAGCGTGCAGGTTTCATCATATCTCTACCGATGAGGTTTATGGAACATTGGGTGAGACGGGTTTGTTTACAGAAAACACCCCGTATGCGCCAAATTCGCCCTATTCGGCGAGTAAAGCAAGTTCGGATATGCTCGTACGTGCCTATCATCACACCTACGGAATGAACACCGTGATAACCAACTGCTCCAACAATTACGGGCCCAAACAACACGATGAAAAACTGATTCCCACTATTATACGAAAAGCGTTAAGTGAGCAAAATATCCCTATTTATGGGGATGGTAAAAACATTCGTGATTGGCTTTATGTGGGAGATCATTGCAAGGGAATTGATTTAGTCTTCCATGAGGGGATTTCTGGTGAGACCTATAATATTGGTGGCAGAAATGAACGAGATAACCTCTACATCGCTCATAAAATCTGCGAAATCCTCGATACCTTAAAACCAAAAGAGCATTCTTATAAAGAGCAGATCCGTTTTGTGGAAGATAGAGCAGGGCATGATAGACGCTACGCCATTGATGCAACAAAAATTGAGACAAAACTGGGTTGGGTTGCTGAGGAGAATTTTGAGAGTGGCATTGTGAAAACCATTGAGTGGTATCTGAATAAATACGAGGCATAATGCGATTTTTTGGCATATGGTTTCTCTTCGCATGTTTGGTTTGGGCAGATAAGCCTTCTCTTTTACTGCTTGAGAGTTATAAAGACCAAAATATTTCAGGGTGGCTGATGAGTGAGAAAATGGATGGGGTGAGAGCTTATTGGGATGGTGAGAAGCTCATTTCCAGAGGCGGTACCATCTTTGCCGCACCTTCA
>SABC01000018.1 GCA_009929175.1 Bacteroidia bacterium
CTTCTTTGATTTTCTCATTTGGAATATCTTTAATTTTTTCTGCATATTTTTCGAAGTTTTTTTCTGCCCATACATTAACAAACTTAATAGGTAAAAATATATTAGTTAACAACTTAATAACGACCAATAAGCTAACCCTGTAACTTTAGTTACTTTGCTTTATAATGCTGTAATTATTTTATCGCTTAATAATAGGGATACCGATGTATTTAATAAATTACTTTTGGCGTACTCAATCTATTTTTTTGTTGCTCGAAATAAATCTAAATTTATCTCATTGTTTTTACCTCTATATCTCTCTCAAAACTTCAAAGAACTAGCCGTCATTTCTCAAACGGGCTGCAAAGGTAGCCACTTTTTTTTAAACTCCAAATTTTTTTGGCAAATTAAGCCCAATCAATCCCCCTTGGTGCAGATTGTAAAGTATCTTTATTATTTTAGCAATCTTTAAACAAAACCGAAAATAAAATGAGAAAAAAGCTATTTTTAATAATCCTGACCGTTTTGCTATCTTATGGAAAGGCTGACTCCTGCACCAATCTGCTCATAACACCGGGAGCCTCTGCAGACGGGTCGGCAATGGTCAGCTACTCTGCTGATTCACACACACGCTACGGGACACTCGTGCATTACCCGGCCGCAACCTACCCAAAAGGAACTATGGTAAAGATTTACGAATGGGGTAAAGACCGCTACCTTGGAGAGATCCCGCAAGTAGAAAAAACCTACTCAGTGATTGGCAACATGAATGAACATCAGCTGATTATCGGAGAATCCACATGGGGAGGAGTCGAAAGTCAGTTTGACCCGGCCGGAATCCTAGACTACGGATCACTAATTTACCTGGCCTTGCAGAGGGCAAAAACAGCTAAGGAAGCAATCGAAGTAATCACATCCCTTGCAGATAAATATGGCTACGCCTCCACCGGAGAGTCCATATCTATTGCCGACACCAAAGAGGTCTGGATGCTGGAGATGATAGGCAGAGCTCCCAAGATGGAGAACGGAGTCAATGTAAACAAGGGGTTGGTATGGGTAGCCGTAAGACTCCCGGACGGAACCATATCGGCGCATGCCAATCAGGCAAGGATCACAAAGTTTCCACTCAACGATCCCGAAAACTGTCTCTATTCAAAAGACGTAATCTCACACGCAAGGGAGCAGGGGCTCTTCAAAGGTACCGACAAAGATTTTAGCTTTGCAGATGCCTATGGGCCTGCAGATGCCTCTACAATAAGAGGTTGCGATGCAAGGGTATGGAGCTTCTTTAACAAATGGGCAGAGGGTGACATGCAAAAGTACCTTCCATATGCACTGGGTGACCCAACCAAGGAGAGGATGCCTCTCTACGTTCAGCCAAAAGGAAAGCTCTCCGTGAAAGATGTGGCCGATATGATGAGGGACCATTACAACGGCACAATCATGGACATGACCAAAGATATAGGTGCAGGCGGTAATTCACTTCCGTATCGCTGGAGACCAATGACATTCGAAGTAGATGGCAAGACCTGCATCAACGAACGTGCCATCGCTACCCAACAAACCGGATTCTGGTTCGTTGGACAAAGCCGAGGTCATATGCCTGCAGAGATCGGAGGGATCTTTTGGTTTGGGGTAGACGATGCCGCAACTTCTCCCCTGACACCCATTTACACTTCCTCCAAATCAATATCCAAGCATTATGCATTAGGTAACGGCTCAATGATAGAATACTCCCCAACCTCCATGTTTTGGCTCACCAACCGGATTGCCCAATTTTCCTACCTCAGGTATAACCATATAGGAGCCGAAGTCCGCAGTATAATTGACCATCACGAAAAGGCCAAAATGGCCGAAACTGAAGCAATAGACAATGCGGCTGTCGCCATGGCCAAAGACAACCCACAATTTCTGTCCGATTTCCTGACCAACTACTCGGTAAGCACAGCGAACGCACTATTCGAAAAATGGAAACAACTGGATGAATACTTGTTGGTCAAATACATTGACGGGAACACAAAAAAGCAAAACCCCGATGGCTCTTTCATGAACAACGGGCACTCTCCGGTTATACCCCCTACACCAAATTTCCCGGGTTATACCGAAATATGGAAAAGAGCCGTAAAAGAGAATGCAGGAGAGAGACTGTCTCACTGACAGGAGAACGGGTTATACCTTCAACATATAGTGTTAACACTTCACTCAGAGTAACATTTCCTGAAAATCGCAAAAGGGTGGTCCACTAAAGACCACCCTTTTTATACAGGGAAGGTAAATAGCCGTCAAAAAAAATAGTAAACCATTTTACTATTTATCAAATAAAACTATATTTGCATATCCAAAAAGGGTAAAAACACTACTAAAACCTGGAACTATAAAAATTTTAAACATGAAAAAATTTCTCTCTCAATTTAAAAACGAGGATTGGATTGCAACCATTATCGGGGGCATTTTGATACTTCTCGTAATAATTGTCCCTTCACTGGGAAAGGTCAAATATGATTTTGGCGATGCCTACCCGGCCTGGTTTTCCAAAGTGCCGTTCGAAGCCACCAAGTTTATAGTTATTGCAGCTTTGAGTTACATTGGGTTAAAGATACTGGGAGTTAAAATGAAATGGTTTCCCCTGTCGTTCCTCTTCATTTACGGCATCTCATTCCTGGGACAATATCTCGCGACCCTGCAAATCATCAAGAGCACAGGTTTCGAAGCTGTCTTCTTTTCGGTAGCGATTGGCCTTATAATCAGAAATATATTTGGACTGCCCAAATGGCTTGAACCAGCCGTAAGGAGCGAATTTTACATAAAAGCAGGGCTGGTTCTGTTGGGAACCTCAATCCTGTTCGGAGAGATAATGAAAGCCGGTTCATACGGAATGATACAGGCTGTGATTGTGATCTTTGCCGTTTGGTACTTCTCCTTTTGGCTATCCAAAAAGATGGGCGTTGATAAAGAGATGGGGATACTGCTCTCCACTGCCGTTTCAATTTGCGGAGTTTCGGCTGCCATTGCTGCAAGCGGAGCTATGAAGGGAGATTCAAAAAAGCTCTCATTTGTAGTATCGCTGGTTTTGGTTGTAGCTGTACCAATGATGTACATAATGCCCTACCTGTCACAACTGCTCGGGCTTAGCCAGGAGGTTGCCGGCGCATGGCTCGGGGGAACGATTGACACCACCGGGGCAGTGGTTGCATCCGGAAAATTCCTTGGAGAGATAGCCGAATCACAAAGTGTCATAATCAAATCGGCACAGAATGCACTCCTTGGTGTTGCAGCCTTTGCAATTTCCATATATTGGTCACTGAAAGGGACCAACCAGGAGATCCGTCCGAGCGCATCTGTATTGTGGGACAGGTTTCCCAAGTTTGTAATCGGGTTTATACTGGCATCGGTAGTTTTCAGCTTTTTCCTTGAACCAGCAACTGCAAAGGCACTTGGTTCACCAGCGAAAGCCCTGAGGGAAACACTGTTTTCAGTAGCATTCGTAGCAATAGGACTGGAGACGGACTTCCGTAAAGTTTTTGGTAAGGAAAACAACCGCTACACAGCAACCTTCCTGATCGCCCAGCTCTTCAATATCCTTATTACTTTGGCAGTAGCATTCCTGCTGTTTGGTAAATATGAATTTTCGTTCGGCTTCTAGAAAAGCTGCAACGCCGCCTCCATTTTGTTTTTTATTTCGGAATTAGAGAGATTGCCCATACTCCCAATGTGAGTGTGGGTAATTTCTTTAGAAGGGACAAAGGTACCTGCAGAGACCTCCCGGCCTACAGCAACATAGGCATCCCTGAAAGGTACTCCCGAAAGGACCCTGCGGTTCACCTCTTCTACGGTAAACAGATAGTCGTACAAGCTACTATCCAGAATATTTTTGTCAACAGAAATATTATCCAGCATAAAGCTTGTCATATCCAAAACCTCTTTGACCCTGTCCAAAGAAGGGAACAGCACCTCCTTTAGTAACTGGAAATCCCGGTGATAACCGTGGATAAGATTGGTGGTCAACAAAGAAATCTCATTTGGAACAGATTGCAACAGGTTACAATGCCCCCTGATGATTTCCCACACATCGGGATTCTTTTTATGAGGCATTATGCTCGAACCGGTAGTGAGAGTGTCGGGATATGAGATAAAACCAAAGTTACCGCATAAATAGAGGATATTGTCACTTGCAAACTTGTTGATTGTAGAGGCAATGGATGCAATTGCCACAGCAAGCGATTTTTCACATTTACCCCTGCTAAGTTGTGCAGAGACCGAATTAAAATTCATTGTAGAGAACCCCAGCTCCCTTGTTGTCATCTCCCTGTCCAATGGGAAAGAGGTCCCGTACCCGGCAGCCGATCCCAACGGATTTTGGTCGGCTATCCTGTATGCAGCTGCAAGCATGTAAATATCATCTACCAGCGACTCAGCATAAGCCCCAAACCAAAGCCCAAAAGAAGAGGGCATAGCGATTTGGGTATGTGTATAACCCGGGAGCAAAACCTCCTTGTGCTTCTCTCCCAGCTCCAAAAGCTTACAGGACAAATCCGCAACCTTATCCCGGATATTTGAACACTCCCATTTCAAATACAGCTTGATATCAGTCAAAACCTGATCATTACGGGAACGTCCGCTGTGAATCTTCTTCCCTGTATCGCCAACCCTGCGGGTCAGGAGTATTTCTATCTGGGAATGGATATCCTCAACATCGTCCTCCATTACGAAACTCCCGCTCTCAATCTCCTTCAATATAGCATTTAGTTCGACTGTAAGAACCTCCAGTTCATGACTTTCCAGCAAAGAAACAGAGTTCAGCATTTTGATATGGGCCAAGGAGCCCATCACATCGAACGGTGCCAGCCTCATATCCAACTCCCTGTCACGACCAACTGTATACCGCTCGACTATTTTGTCGGCAGGCATGTCCTTTTTCCACAACGTACTCATAACATTAAAATTACAAACTATTTATAAAATTCGTGTAGCCTATGATCCCGTCGGACAACTCCCTCACCAATACATACTCATCGGGTGCATGTGAACGGGCTGAGTCTCCCGGACCCATTTTTATTGCGGGTATATCCAACCTCATCCAGTCCGATGTTGTTGGTGAAACATAGCTCTCTACACCTGTTTTTTCAATTGCATCCAACAACGGGTGCCCCATAGGTGTTGCAGAAGATCTGTTTTTGAGGTTCCGGGGAACCAACGCACTTTTCACCTCCTTTTGGAGTAACCCGGCAATCTCGCTATTGGTGTACATGTCGGTGGGCCTTATATCTACCACAAAACGACAAGTATCGGGAACTACATTATGTTGTGTGCCGGCTTCTATCTGGGTCACGGTCAGCCTTACACTCCCCATTAGAGGAGATGTTTTTGAAAAACGGAAATCCCTTAACCTGGCAATATCCTCCAATGCAATATAGAGGGCATTCACCCCCTCATCCCTGGCAGCATGTCCGCCCACACCGTGTGCCACCCCGTCTAAAACCAGCAACCCCCTCTCGGCAACGGCAGCCCTCATCCCGGTAGGTTCTCCTACAATTGCCATATCGGCACGTGGAGCCTCCTGCAAAGCCAGGGAGATACCCCCTGCACCGGAATTCTCCTCCTCTGCACTCAACAACAACATCAAGTTGCATCGGGGTCCATTGCCCTGAAGCTTGTCACGTAAAAACATCAGGAAGGTCTCTGTCATGGTTGCAACAGAGGCTCCGGCATCATTACTGCCCAGACCCCTAACAACACCACTGTCGCTTCCAGGGTCAAACGGGTCAAATGTATACCCTTTCACCGGCTTCACCGTATCAATATGGGAATTCAGCATAAGCAGAGGCAACCCATGGTCAAAAGATGGCGCACTGGCAATCAGATTGTTGCCGACCCTTTTAACAACAGCACCCCCAGCAGCAAGGTACTCCTGCAGCATATCGCACCTGTGCGACTCCTCCCCCGAAAAAGAGGTTAAGGAAATCATCCTGCGCAAAAGGTCAACTGCCTGTTGGGTAATGGCGTCCATTGCAGATCTTTATTTTATCAAAAGAGTCCCAATATTATTGGACAGATTGGATGCATGTTTGATCACAACCTCCGAAACTGAGTGGTCCAGGGCATAAAAAGCATTATCCATCTTTGGCAGCATACCATCCTGGATAACCCCCTTCTCCTTTAGGGTCTGGTAAGCAGCTTTGGTTATAATTGGTATGACCGAATCCTCGTCATCCCTGTTTTGAAGTACACCCTGCTTTTCGAAACAATATACCAATCTTGTAGAGTAATCCCCCGACATCGCAATTGCCAGGGAAGAAGCCATTGTATCGGCATTTGTGTTGAGTACGGAGCCACTCCTGTCGTGCGTGATCGCACAAAAAACCGGAGTGATTCCCCTGCCTAAAAGACTTAACAAAAAGCCTGTATTGATTTGTGCAGGATCTACATCTCCTACATACCCAAAGTCTACAGGTTCGGGGGAACGTCTAACTGCAGGAACACTGTCGGCATCTGCTCCCGACAATCCGAGCGAGTTACATCCTATTTTTTGGAGCTTTGCGACTATGCTCTTATTTATCCAACCCGCATACACCATTGTAACCATCTTGAGGGTTTCCATATCGGTTATCCTTCGCCCCTCGTGTATTTTAGTCTCTATCCCCAGCTTTGAAGCCATTTCACTGGCCATTACCCCTCCTCCGTGAATCAAAATTTTTGGGCCATCAATCTTGACAAAATGCTCCAGGAAGAGATCCAATTCGCTGGGCCTGTCTACAATATTGCCCCCTATCTTAATAATTGTCAGTGTTTTCATATTACAAACTTAAAAGTATTTCACGAATTACTGCCTGAGCCGAAACCACCCTGTTTGCGGCCTGTGGTACAACTATAGAACGTTCGGACTCGATCACCTCATCACTCACAATCATATTCCTCCTCACAGGAAGACAGTGCATAAAACGGGCATTGTTGGTGAGTTCCATTTTCGATTTATCAACCATCCAGTCACGATCAATACATTGAACAGAACCATATCCGTCATCGTTAAAAACCGACCAGTTCTTTGCATAAATAAAGTCTGCATCTTTGAAAGCCTCCCTTTGATCATAAATCACATTGGCATTACCGGCAAATTCGGGAGAAAGCTCATACCCCTTGGGGTGGGTTATTACAAACTCATAATCTGTTTCCCGCATCCACTCAGCAAATGAGTTAGCTACTGCCTGTGGCAGAGCTTTGGGGTGAGGGGCCCAGGTAAGTACCACTTTTGGGCGGCTGCTCTCCTTGAATTCATCTATTGTAACCAAATCGGCATAGCTTTGGAGCGGATGCCTCGTAGCTGCCTCCATACTAAAGACCGGTTTTCCCGAATACTCTATGAATTGCTTTAGGATAATCTCATTATAATCTTCAACTTTATCTGAGAGAGAAGCAAAAGCCCTCACTCCTATTATGTCGCAATAACTCCCCATCACAGGGATTGCCTCAAGTATATGCTCCGGCTTGTCGCCATCCATGATCACCCCTTTTCCCGTCTCAAGTTTCCAGGCTCCTTGATTGATATCCAACACAATGACATTCATTCCAAGGTTCATGGCCGCCTTTTGAGTACTCAAACGTGTACGCAGGCTTGAGTTGAAGAAAATCATCAGAAGGGTCTTGTTCTTACCAAACTCCTGCCATCCGAAAGGGTTCTCCTTTACCTCCCTTGCAATCTCCAAAGCTTTGCTGACAGATCCTATGTCTGCAAAAGATGTGAAATTCCTCATAATTCTATTCTCTTTTTTTGTCTCTCAATTGTATTTTCAAAAGCTCCAATAAAAGCATCTATTTGGCTGTAAGAGATTGTAAGAGGAGGAAGCAATCTGATTATATTACTTTTAGCCCCCCCGGTGAATATCCTCTCTTCAAAAAGGAGTGAGTTTCGTACAGGTATGTATTTCTCATCCATCTCAATCCCTATCATCAACCCCCTGCCCCTGATATCCTTCATAATACCTGGCCCAACCTTTTCCTCCAGCTCTTCCAAGGCGTTGAACAGGTATTTACCCTTTTGGGCGGCAGCACAAACCAGATCCTCGTCCTTCATTACCTCCAGCACTGCAATTGCAGCTGCACATGATAAATGACTCCCCCCAAAAGTGGTGCCCAACATTCCGCTGATTGCAGTAAACGAAGGAGATATCAAAGTAGCCCCGATTGGAAACCCATTCCCCATCCCCTTTGCGACAGTGACAATATCGGCTTTGATCCCGGAGTGCTGGTGGGCAAAAAACCTGCCTGTCCTGCCGTATCCACTCTGAACCTCGTCGGCTATCAAAATTACCCCCCATTTTCGGGTAACCTTACGAAGCTCCCTCAGGAATGAGGCCTCCGGCTCATATATTCCGGCAACCCCTTGAATGCCCTCAATCATTACTGCGGCATATTTACCCGAGGAAAGCTCGCTACGCACAGCTTCTATATCGTTGAGAGGAACAAATTTGACCTTATGATGAGAATTAAAAGGGCTAACTATTAAGGAATTGTCGGTTACAGCAACTGCCCCGGAGGTTCTCCCGTGGAATGCCCCTTTAAAAGCCAGGACTTTTGATTTACCTGTATGGAAAGAGGCAAGCTTGAGGGCGTTTTCGTTGGCCTCAGCACCCGAATTAGAAAGGAAAAGCGAGTATTTATCATAACCGCTCATCTCTCCCAGCTCCTTTGCTAATTTGGATTGCAGTGGATTGACTACCGAATTGGAGTAGAATGAGATATTGTTCAACTGATTGACAAGTTTCTCGTTGTAATGCGGGTGGGCGTGACCTATGGAAATCACTGCATGACCCCCGTAAAAATCCAGGTACTCTTTGCCTTCCCGGTCCCATACCGAGCAGCCGAGAGCCTTAACAGGTTCTATTGGCCAAAGTTTGTATACGTCAAAAAGATTCATGATAAAAGGTAAAAAATTAAAAGGCGCTTCCTTTGAGCCTGAGGCCGCAGGATTCTTCTAAACCAAACATAATGTTCATATTCTGCACGGCTTGTCCGGAAGCACCTTTAAGCAGATTATCAATAACCGTAGTTATGTGAAGGTTGTCGTTGTGTTTTTCTATATGTATCAGGGCTTTATTTGTATTTACCACCTCCTTGAGCGATAATGGCAATAGGGAGAGATGAACGAATGGAGAATCAGCATAATACTCTTCGAAAAAACTGATAGCCTTAGCTGCATTGAATTCATCTTTTACTTTTGTGTAGAGGCTTGTAAATATGCCTCGTGTAAAATCCCCCCTCATGGGTATAAAATTGATCGAAGGCAGCTCCGAAGAGGGAGAGAGTTCCTCCAATGTTTTTTTGATTTCACCAAGATGTTGGTGAACGAATGGTTTGTATACCGAAATATTGGAATCACGGTAACTAAAATGAGTACTCTCCGACAGTGACTTCCCGGCCCCGGTAGAGCCGGTGATACCATGGATATGCACTTCGTTTTCGAGTATCCCTGCCTCTTTCAAAGGAATCAGGGAGAGCAGTATCGAGGTGGCAAAACAACCCGGATTGGCTATATTGTTTGCACCCTTTATCTTTTCACGATTCAATTCGCACAAGCCGTACACAAACTCATTGCCTTTATAGGTTTGTCCCAGCCTAAAGTCATTGCCCAGGTCAATCACCCTGCACCCGGGTGCAATCTCTAACGAATCCAGGTACGAGGCAGAGAGCCCGTGTCCAAGGGTAAGGAAAAGCATGTCCGGTTCAATTTTACCGCTCTCAGTCTGGAGGGAAGAGGTAAACCTGAGCGAAGTATCACCCGTCAGGTCCCTGTGAACATTACAGACACTCTCCCCGGCAAGGGAAGAACTCAACACCGCAACAACCTCTGCAAAAGGGTGGTTCAACAGAAGCCGGAGCAGCTCCCCGGCAGTATAACCGGTCCCGCCGGCAATTGCTACCTTAATCATTATTATGTACTGAGTAATAAATTTTAAGCGGATTTGCCAGGACCTTTGTGAATCCTATCACATCCTGGGCCGAAAACGATTTGTTCTCCTCACCGTAATCCCCAAACTTGCTGCTCATCAAATCGTATTTTGTACTACATCCCAAAACCGAAAAATGGTATGGTCTCAGCTCTATCTCGACAGTCCCGGTCACAAACTTTTGGGTATCCTCCAAAAAAACCTCAATATTACGCATCAGCGGGTCGAGGTATTGAGCCTCATGCATCAGCTGACCGTACCAACCAGCAAGTTGTTCTTTCCAGTATAGCTGGCCTTTTGTAAGCACATGTTTCTCAAGCAAGTGATGCGCCTTGATCAGGATTAACGGTGCAGGGGCCTCAAATCCTACCCTGCCTTTGATGCCGATGATGGTATCCCCTACATGCACATCCCTGCCAACCCCGTAACGGGAACCAGTCTCGTTCAGTTTTTCTATTACCTCCACAGGAGAGAGCTTTTCGCCATCCAGTGAGCAAGGCTCCCCTTTATCGAAGCCGACAACCAACCTTAACGGCTTGTCTCCGGTAACATTGGAGGGATACGCCTCTTCGGGCAAAACTCCACTGGAAGAGAGGGTTTCTGCCCCTCCTACACTGGTACCCCACAACCCTTGGTTGATTGAATAACGGGCCTTTTCCCATGGCAAGTCCAATCCATTCTTTGCCAGGTAATCTATCTCCTCCATGCGGGAAAGCTTCAGCTCCCTTATTGGTGCCAAAACAATGGTTTCGGGTGACATAACTTCAAAAACAAGGTCAAAACGCACCTGGTCGTTCCCCGCTCCGGTGCTGCCATGGGCTACATAAGATGCCCCAAGCTTTTTAACGTGCTCTAGAACAGCCATGGCCTGGAATACCCGCTCCGAACTTACCGAGAGCGGATAGGTCGAATTTTTAAGTATATTTCCAAACAACAAGTACTTGATCCCCTTATTGTAATACTCCTCAACCGCATTTATGTTTACATGGGAGGCAGCCCCCAGCATCAAGGCCCTCTCCTCTATCTTCTTCTCTTCGGCAACACTGAAACCGCCGGTGTTTACCATGATGGTATGGACCTCCATCCCCTTTTCGTTTTTTAAGTAAGGAACACAAAACGAAGTATCGAGTCCTCCGCTGAATGCCAGTACAACTTTGTTGTTTTTCATTTCTTTAAAGAGATAATTGAGTTAATTTTAATCAATGGGTTTATTATAAGGGTTTTCCCGGCCGAGACCAAAGCCGGAGTAATCTTGGAACGCCCTTTTTCCACAGGATCATAAAGCAAACCGGTGCAGAGGCACATTTTGTAGTTGTTACGTTTGAGTACATCAAAATTGACGCACCCCTCACACCCTTTCCAAAAATCAACATCGTCTGTGAGTTCCGAGAAAGTCACGGGTTTAAACCCAAGCTGGGTATTAAGCTTCATTACCGCAAGGCCTGTAGTTATGCTAAAAATCTTTGCCTCGGGATATAACTTCCTGGAAAGGTTGAAAACTTTTGTCTTTATCTTTTTGGAAAGACCCATACCTCTGTATTTGTGCGCCACGATCAATCCCGAGTTGGCAACGAACTTGCTGTGACTCCAAGTCTCTATATAGGCAAATCCGGCCAGCTCATTCCCCTCCAGGGCAATCACAGCCTTTCCCGAGACCATTTTTTGGGCTATGTAATCAGGTGATCTTTTGGCTATACCCGTGCCTCTTTCCAAAGCAGACTTATAAACCAGTTCGCAGATGGCATCTGCATATACAACGTGGCTGGCATCAGCCACATAAATGTTTACATTCATAGCAGAATAAAACAGTATAATATTACAATATGTGTGAATTATTTACAGGAGACTATACCTGTGTAGCTCTTGGCCGGAACCGGCCCCGTAAAACTGCCCTCTCTAGGCACATCGTCGGACGTGTCTATGATTGAAATTAGAATTGATATGAAGGCTGCTGTTTATCATTACGGCGGCAAAGGTAAAAGATTTATTTATAAAAACGCTATCTTTGGTCATTAAACTTTAAAAAACATGGAACAACTGGATAACAAACCCAAAGGACTTCCCGAAAATGCCTATCGGGAATTAAAGCAAGGAGAAGAATACAAACCACTTATGGCCCCGGGAAAGGTCTACCCCGAGGTGACTCCATGGTCTGTATTCATGGGGATACTAATGACAATCATATTTTCGGCTGCTGCCGCTTACCTCGGTCTCAAGGTCGGGCAAGTGTTTGAAGCCGCAATTCCCATTGCAATAATTGCCGTTGGTTTGTCAGGAGCGCTCAAAAGAAAGAACGCCCTTGGGGAAAATGTGATCATCCAGTCCATCGGTGCCAGTTCGGGAGCAATTGTTGCCGGAGCCATCTTTACATTGCCTGCACTATACATACTTCAAACCAAATATCCCGAACTAACTGTCGACTTTGCAAAGGTGTTTTTCAGCTCCCTTTTGGGCGGAGTGCTCGGAATCCTGTTCCTGATCCCGTTCCGTAAATATTTTGTATCGGACATGCATGGCAAGTACCCGTTCCCCGAAGCCACGGCAACCACACAGGTCCTGGTGAGCGGAGAAAGCGGTGGAAGCAGCGCCAAAGTTCTTATGGTCAGCGGTCTTATAGGAGGCATCTACGACTTCATAGTCTCAACCTTCGGCTGGTGGTCAGAGGTGTTTTCTTCAAGGGTTTTACCTTTTGGGGAGGTTGTGGCCGACAAAGCCAAGTTTTTGTTCAAACTCAATGTAGGCTCTGCAGTATTGGGACTTGGCTATATAATCGGATTGAAATACGCCTTTATAATAAGTTTAGGCTCCATGTTGGTGTGGTTTGTTATCATTCCATTAATGAATATTGTCTTTGGCACTCAGGTGATTGACCTTATGGGGTCCGGATTGACCACAACCATCGGAGAGATGAGTGCAGAGCAAATCTTTACAACTTATGGCCGCCATATCGGTATCGGAGGTATAGCAACCGCCGGGGTAATAGGAATAATAAAATCTTCGGGCATCATAAAATCCGCATTCGGGCTTGCAGCAAAAGAACTCAAAGGAGGAGCATCTACAGGCGCAAACGCTGTCAGGACACAAAGAGACCTTCCTATGAAAATTGTTGCCGCAGGCATCATCTTAACGCTGGTTGTAACCTTTCTGTTCTTCTATTTTGGAGTGGTACACAATTTGACCCATGCAATCATCGCAATACTTGTGGTAGGAATCATTGCTTTCCTGTTCACTACCGTGGCAGCAAACGCCATAGCAATTGTGGGAACCAATCCTGTTAGCGGGATGACACTGATGACCCTTATCCTGGCCTCCGTGATCATGGTTGCGGCAGGGCTCAAAGGGACTGCCGGAATGACAGCAGCCTTGATAATCGGAGGAGTAGTCTGTACCGCACTTTCAGTTGCAGGAGCATTCATAACCGACCTCAAGATTGGTTACTGGCTTGGAACAACCCCACTCAAGCAACAACAATGGAAATTCCTGGGGACACTTGTAGCTGCTGCTACAGTTGGAGGAGTTATGATGATCCTTAACGAAACTTATGGTTTTACAGGTGAAAACGCCCTGGTTGCCCCTCAGGCAAATGCAATGGCAGCCGTGATAGAGCCTCTCATGTCGGGAGGTGGCGCACCATGGCTCCTGTATGGTATAGGAGCGGTGATTGCCATTGCACTCAACTTCTTTGGCATACCTGCACTGGCATTTTCCCTTGGAATGTTCATACCTCTTGAACTCAACCTCCCTCTTATGGTTGGTGGCGGCATTGCCTGGTTTGTATCTACAAGGAGCAAAGAAGAGAAAACAAACAATGCCCGCAAGGAAAGGGGAACACTGATCGCTTCGGGATTCATAGCCGGAGGTGCTCTGATGGGAGTAATAGGTGCAATCATGAGATTCGGAGGAATCAACCTTACAAACAAAGAGTGGATGGAATCGGTACCTGCCGAGTACCTGGCACTTTTCATGTATGCAGTTATAATTGTATATCTGGCATGGGACAGCCTAAGGGCAAAAGCAGAATCAGACAACTAACCTCACCAATAGTCATATTACGTTTATGGAAGGAAATTTTTGGTTAGCGTTCACTCTTACTCTGATAGCCGGGCTCTCTACTTCGATTGGCAGCGGGATAGTCCTCTTTTCCAGGAATTTTTCGCCCAGGTTCCTGGCTGCATCCTTGGGGTTTTCTGCGGGAGTAATGATTTACATCTCTCTTGTAGAACTTTACGGAGAGGCCCAAGAACACCTGGAGTCTCTGTATGGAGCAGAGAAAGGGGACCTTTATACCCTTCTCGCATTTTTTGGAGGAATAGCCCTTATTGCGCTGATCGACTACCTGGTACCATCCGATGAAAACCCTCACGAGATTGGCGACCTGGGAATTGACAAAGAGAAGAAAAAAGAGGTTAACAACGAAGGGTTGATGAGGCTCGGAGTGATGTCGGCAATTGCAATTGCCATACATAACTTCCCGGAAGGCATAGCCACTTTTGTGAGTGCAATGAACGACCCAAACCTTGGAATCAGTATCGCAATTGCTGTAGGAATACACAATATTCCCGAAGGCGTAGCCGTTGCGATTCCAATCTATTACGCTACCAAAAGCAAAGGTAAGGCCTTTTGGCATTCCACCCTTTCCGGATTGGCAGAGCCCGTTGGAGCCATTGTCGGATACTTCCTGCTCTCATTTTTGTTCCACGACTCTTTCATGGGAGTCATTCTTGCAGGGGTAGCCGGAATCATGGTCTATATCTCACTAGACGAACTTTTACCAACTGCCGAAAAATACGGCGAGCACCACCCTGCCATAATAGGGGTCATAGCAGGCATGGCAGTAATGGGAATCAGCTTGCTGATAATCTAACAAAAACACAGAGTATCCATTTTAACCTATTTAAAACCACAGAAGAATGAAAAAAAACATACTGGAAAGATTCCTCAGATACATATCCATAGACACAGCATCTGACCCTGAATCACCTACACAGCCAAGCAGCGAGAAGCAACTCACCCTTTCCCGGCTGCTTGTTAAAGAACTTAAGGAGATGGGTGTCAAGGATGTCGCCTTGGACCAATATGGCTATGTAATGGCGACAATCCCTTCCAACCTCCCATCCGGCACCAAGGTCCCGAAAATTGGATTCATAGCCCATGTGGATTCTGCACCGGATGCTCCCGGAGACAACATCAACCCACAGATTATCGAGAACTACGATGGAAGCGATATTGTGATCAACTCCGAAAAGAATATGATCATGAAAACTGCAGAGTTTCCCGAACTTCTCAAATACAAGGGACAAACAATAATTACCACAGACGGCAATACACTGCTGGGTGCCGATGACAAAGCCGGTATCGCAGAAATCATGGCAGCAGCCGAATACCTTATGACCCATCCCGAATTCCCAAGGGGGGAAATCAAGATAGGATTCACTCCGGACGAAGAGATAGGCAGAGGGGTAGATAAATTTGATGTCAAAAAATTTGATGCTGATTGGGCTTATACCCTTGATGGCGGAGAGATAGGCGAACTGGAATATGAAAACTTCAATGCTGCCTCTGCAAAAATCCATATACAAGGCAGGAACATCCACCCGGGCTACGCAAAGGACAAGATGATCAACGCCATTATCCTGGCATCGGAGTTCAACTCACTTTTACCTGTAGAACAAAGACCCGAATTCACACAACACTACGAAGGCTTTTTCCATATCATCCGTTTTGACGGAACAGTAGAAAATGCAATGATCCAATATATCATACGGGACCACGACTTTGACAAGTTCGAACAAAAGAAGAATCTCATAGAAGAGAGCATCACTTTCATGAATAAAAAATATGGGAACGGAACTTTCCGGTTGGAGCTAAACGACCAGTACTACAACATGCGCAAGCAGGTAGAACCCCATTACCACATTGTTGAAAAGGCTGTTGAGGCTATGAAAATGGCCGGAGTAGATCCCAACATCAAACCAATCCGCGGAGGCACTGATGGTTCACGCCTCTCATACATGGGGTTGCCCTGCCCCAATATCTTTGCCGGAGGGCATAACTTCCACGGCAGGTACGAATACATACCACTTGAGAGCATGGAAAAGGCTTCCCAGGTGATTCTCAACATAGTAAAACTTTATGCACAAGAAAATGTATAATTTTGACAAAATAATAGACAGAAAAAACACAAATTCAATAAAATACGATTCATCCAAAGAGATTTTCGGGCAAGAAGAGGTGCTCCCTTTATGGGTTGCCGACATGGACTTCCAGTCACCAAAGGCAATCATTGATGCTATCAAAGAGAGAGCAGAGCATGGGGTATTCGGATACACCTACAGGGATAACCAATCTGTAGTTGCATTCATCTCTTGGGTACAAAGAAGATATGGCTGGGACATATCCCCGTCACAGGTCAGCGGCTCACCCGGTATTGTGACAGCTTTGGCCATTGCCGTGAGGACATTCACCTCTGCAGGCGATAAAATATTGATACAGACACCGGTTTACCCCCCCTTCTTCTCCGTTATAAAAGGGAACGAAAGGGAAGTTGTCACCTCAAGGCTTTTATTGCAGGATGGAGAGTACAAGGTAAACTGGCAGGAATTCGAGCAGAGGATTGGATCAGGTGTGAAAATGTTCATCCTATGCAACTCCCACAATCCCCTGGGAAAACTATGGAGCAAAAAAGAGCTGGAAATGATGGGGGAGATTTGCCTCAAGAACAACGTCCTCATTTTTTCCGATGAAATCCATGCCGACCTTGCCCTTAACGGGAACCAACATGTAGTAATGGCTTCTGTATCCAAAGAGATTGGGCAGAACACAATAACTGCCATGGCTCCCAGCAAAACATTCAACATCGCAGGATTGCTCAACTCTGTAATTGTTTCTGAATCCCCAAAACTTCTTTCCAGGTTCAACAAAGAGATTGACAACCTGCACCTGGGACTAGGAAACCTGTTTGGACATATAACCATGGAGCCGGCATACCGCGAGGGAGAGGAATGGCTACAAGCAGTAACGGAGTATATATCGGCAAATGCCGATTTTGCCTTCGATTATTTGAAAAGGGAACTCCCTTCGGTAACATTTGTCAAACCACAAAGCTCATTCTTGCTTTGGCTTGACTTCAATGCCACAGGGCTCACCCACGAACAGATCCGTGACAAACTTGCAAACGAAGCAAAGGTTGGGCTAAACGACGGGACAACTTTTGGTGATTGCGGCAGAGGCTTTTTCCGGATGAACATAGGAACCCGCAGGGCCATTTTAAAAGAGGCCCTTGAACGGATAGTGGCCACTTTTAAATAATCTGCCTCCCTGACCACTTTCCATCAGAGGCTATAATAAAATGATAAGCCCGGAGAATCTCCGGGCTTATCAATTTATTTTACGGGTTTGTTTTCGAGCGGCCACCCTGTGATTGTAGAGATGTAAGGAATCAGGTTTTGGGCTATTTTCCTTTGCCCATTGTAATTTGGATGTCCCACCGAACCAAGGTCGCTGTCGCGGTTATGAACACCCGCCAGGTAGGCTGTGAAAAAAAGCTTTGGATCATTGGCGTTGTCGCAATACTCCTTGATATATTCAAAGGCCATTCCTCTTAACGGAGGAGCTACGCAAAGTACCGGAATATTACCGTATTTTGTCCTGATATTCTTGATTATTATATCATATGCGGCCATAAACTCCTCTTTCAAAGGATGAGGTTTAGTAGAAAAATCATTTGAACCCAGGTTTATTACTACAAGGTCGGGAGTATAACCGATGAAGCTCCATTGGGGTTGAGGGTACATATCAAAGGTTTGCATCATCCTGTCTTTCATGGAGGTTTTTGAAACCCTTGCAGTGTCGCCATAGTTTCTTGCAGCACCCCAGCCTGAGTGGGCAATGAATGTGTAGTCGGAGTTAAAGTATCGCGATATGATGGCACCGAATGCAAGATTGCAGTTCTCTGTTTGCGGCTTGAAAGGCTCGTCCTTGGAAAGGCCTTCGGTACCAAACCCTGCTGTTATTGAGTTGCCGATAAACTCAATGTGCCTGGTCCTGCCCGGGTCATATGGGACCAAATCGCCTTTGGCAGCTAATTCAAATGCATGTATTGTGGTTTTGCCCTGCTCTGCCTCTGTCCTTTTCTGGAGTCTGACAATGTTCTGTTTTTTCCCCAGCCCTTTTGCAATAACAATCAACGAATCTTTGCCAAAGGTGGTTACAACTCCCTGCTGTTTTCCGTTGACAAAGAGGTTGTAGTAGTTCTTTTTGGTATCCGATACCCTAATTGCAAGGTAGCCGCCGGTAAAAGCAACCTCCAAATAAGTACCGCTCCAGTCAAATGAGACCGAGCCGTCGCCATTGTCTAGTATCCTGCCGGTATACCTCGCTGCAGGGTGATTACCCTCCACAAGCTTCAGACGCTGGTTGCCGCTTCTGTAAAGAAGGATCCCGCCACGGCCTGACCTTGTTTGCCTCTCCTTTGAGAATTTTTCAAAGGCTTCGTTGTGAAGTTGCTGGTGTTGCTCGGACATTTGCCTGTGAGCTGTCAGGTGCTGGTCATGCAACTGGGTGTGCGTCTGCATGTTTTGTTCATGGATCTGCATATGCAGATCATGTGTAGTCGTCTGCCCTGCCACAACAGTAGCAAAAATTAAAAAGACGGCTAATAGAAGAACACTTTTTCTCATGTATATCATAATTTGTGGTTTGGTTTAACGCATCAACTCTCCCTTATGACCTATATTGTATCGGCCAAACGGATCCATGAATCTATCGATCAAAACCGCACATTCCAACCTGGTCAACGCCCTTTTTACATCATAATCCAAAAAGCCGAGGGATTTCCACTCCTCATTGAATGCATTCAAAAATTGTGCACTGGTTTTACCATTGTCGGCAAATGAGAACATTTTGGCAAGATCTGTCAGGGAAACCTCCTTTTGAAGATCAAAAACAGAAGCAGCGTCGGCAGTAGTATATTGCGGCATGTAAAAGGCCAAAGCGCCCTCCAACAACTCCCTGTTGGTTATGGTGGAGTCGGCATGGAACCAGGTCTGGTTTTCCCAGCCAACGTTCATACCGGTTCCTCTTATGATACCTGTTGCCCCTATCCTTTGCAACGCTTTAAAGTGCGGATGGTCAGTTGTGATGTCCAAGTATGGAAGGATATATCCCTTACCATCCAGCACACCTCTTTGGACATCCCTGACGGCGACATCCCTCACCTTTTTGCCTTGTTTTACAGCAAGTGCGGCAAGTATTCCCGCCGCCTCACCTATCTGCAACACCACTGGCTGCAGTCGTGTTGTTCCGTTCACAAGGTTGGTGACAGAGATTGACTTTTCGGCCACGATCAAATCTTCGGTCTCTTTGGGAATCAAGGTTCCCAAAGGAAGCCCGTATGAGGGTACAGGGTAAAAATGGAGATCGGGCAGGTTTTCCCATCCATGGTACCTGGTGTGGTGGTGGTCCACCGGGTAATCCCCGACAGCAATTGAGGTTCGGTACAATGAACTGTTGTTTGCATATGGATCCTTGATATGGTCCAGGGTAAACCGCACAACCCCGTCAATCCTCCGTGACTCTCTGTGGTATGGGATAAACGGGAATTTGTCGTCAGTCGGGAATTCGTCATCGGCCAAAGCCAGGTTCTTGAACCCCAGCTCTGTCTGTATGTAATAAAGGAACGACAACGAGTGCTGCTTGGCTTTTTCGAGCTCACGAATCCTCTCTTCCCGGGTCATTTCCACAACATTGAGGTAGTAATCATTTCCCTCGATAGGCCAGTTTATCATATACTTGCCATTGGGTAACTTCCCGTATGTTATCATCATCTCGGGACTCCACAAGCGTTTCTCCTCTTTTGGGTTGGTGCATTTCTTACTGATGGTCGAGCAGTAGAACAGCGAAGGATTATAGCCCGCCGGACGCTGTATGGTCATGTCCCGGTCATACTCCTTGAGTACCATAGCATATGTCAGGTCCTGGATTATATCATTCTCCTGCTCCGGGGCGATATACTCCCCGGTAACCAGTCTGGAATCCATTCCCAGGTCGTACCTCACACCTGCTTTTGCGGCAATATCTCCCAGTTCGGTGGCATCCACCAATATTGTAGCAGTTATCCTTTTATTGCCGGCTCCGTTTGACACAGTCAGGCTCCATCCGTTTTGCAGTTTTTCCATTGTCCGCACCACAGAGTTGTACCAAACCGATAATTTAGGATATTTTGATGCGATGTTCTGGAAAATGCGGTTACCTACCGAAGGTTCAAACAATGTGCGGCTCACCCAACCTGTGTTGAGAGCTTCGGGACCACCATAGTAGTTTTCCAGGGAGTCCCTGAATGTACCCCACAAACCTCCCCTTAGCTTATGGTTCCCGTCGGTTGCACTTACCCCTGCAGAGGTCAGCATGCCTCCGAGCCACTCGTGCTCTTCTATCACTAGTGTCCTTACACCCATGGAGGCAGCTTTGATGCCTGCAGCAGTACCGCTGGCACCTCCGCCTACAACCACTACATCATAATGGGAGCGGTCGGGCAAGCTCTGCTCGTAACGGTTACCAAACCTGTCGGTTGCAACCACCGACAGGGATGAGTTTCCGGATTTAGGTTTTGCACGGAAAAACTTGTCCGACACCGAAGGCCAAATCCATTTGTGTTCCAGTTTATCTTTATCGGAGTACATCTCCCTTGCCATAGGGTCGTAACCTTCGAACTGCTCCATGGGAGAAGAGTAAGCTCCATCTTCGTATAAATCTACTTTCCATGAAGGGTCCCAGTTCCATACATTTGCAACAATGTACCCTTTGAAAGCTTCATCATCTTCTCCTGTATAGACCCTCATCTGGTAATCCTTTGGTTTACCTGTAGCTTTGTAATACCAGCTAAGGGAATCCCCATTTGCAAAATAGACCCCGTACCCTTTGGGTGTTCCGTCGGTGCATAGACTACCCTGCCACCAGGCACCCGACATGGCTGCCGTCACATGTTCGAAAAGGTTCTCCCTTATCAACACATTGTGGTTTGTATGCGTATGGCCCGAAATAATATGTGCATTGTAGGGTTCCAGTATCTTGTAAAGCCCCCTGTGGTTGGCCATTGTGCTCCCTGCCTTTTGGTAATTGAAACTCTTGCGGTCCTGTTCCGAAACCGAGGTGGGGATATGCATGGTTACTACAACGGTACTCCCTTCGGGAACATAAGAGAGGTCTTTTTCCAGCCAGGCAAGCTGGTTTTCGGTTATATACCCAATGTAAAAATAGTCCCTTCCTATAAAGAAGTTATCGTTGAGCATCACATAATGGACCTTTCCTACATTGAAAGAATAATAGTGTGGCCCGTAAACCGCCTCATATTTATGGAAGGAGGTTTCATGCGAACGTCCGTAAACCACCATGTCATGGTTGCCCATCACGTTGAAAAAAGGGATTCCGGCTTTGGACATCACACTATTGTACTCCGGATAGAGTTTATGGTCATGGGAAATCAGGTCTCCGGCACCAATCCCGTGGAAAGGAACCGGATATTCCGATACAGTCCTGCGGATATCATCGATGCCCTCCGTTAGCAGAGGGAACTCCTTTGCTGCATAAATCTGTGGGTCGGCAACCACAACAAAACCGTGGTTTGTATCATCACCATCCTTTTTTATAAGTTCAAAGTCATAACTTTTCACCTTTGGATTAAATTGTTTGTAGAACTTGACCACTCCCTCCGACACAGGGGCAGTATACCCCGATGGAAGTGAAACGTATACAAACCTCCCCTCTTCAGAAACTTCCAGGGTATACCTGCCGTTGGAAGCCGTCACTGCGAAATTTTTGCCATCGGTAACCACTACTCCGGCAATCGGCTGGTTTCCAGAAAACACTCTTCCTTTTACCGTATAAGCAGAGAGAATGCCGCCTGTGAACACAAGCAGCATTATCATGATAAATATTGTAATTCTTTTGGTCATATCCTTTTCATTTATTTAAGTTTATCAAGAATCTGCCAGCACTGGTACAACCCCCTTGGGACATGGAAGCATCCTTTCCACTTGCCCCCTTTGAGAGAAAGCAATACCTCCCCTCTCCTGTTCAGGTAACCAAACCACTCCGGATGATCCTTATCTTTGAACTTATCCCATGCATAGGTATGTATTTTTTCGAACCAGGCCAAAGCCTCCTTTGAGCCTGTAAGCTGGTATGCCTTGAGCATGGTTATGGCACTCTCAATGTGGACCCACCAAAGCTTCTGGTCCCACTCCAACTGTTGGGTAGGATACCCTTTGATATCCATGAAGTAGAAAATACCTCCAAACTCTTTGTCCCAGCCATATTCTGCAGCATTGAGCGCTATCTTCACTGCCTTATCAACAATATCCTTGCGGCTCAGTTTTACCCCAAGGTCCATTATAAACCACATGGCCTCCAATATATGGCCGGGGTTTACAAGACGCCCTTCGAACGAATCACAAAATTTGCCCTCAGGAGTCACACTCTCCAGGATAAGTCCGTTTTCCTCTTGGTAAAACACATCCATAACCTCATGGAGGCATATATCTATGGTTTTATCTATAAGCTCTTTGTCTATCAAATGCTCTACTTCCAATGCCAGGTTGCAAAGTATCATGGGCAAAGAGAATCCTTTTAGCTCCCTTGTACCCGGATACAACTTGTTCCACTGACTCTTTGGGTTGTCTTGCTTTTCAATGATAAGATCAAATGTTTTCTTTGCAATTTGAGCATACTCGTCATTTCCTGTTGCAATGCTCAATTGCGCAAAAGCCATGGTTGCAAATGTATAGGAAAAAATATTATATGGCTGCACCAATGGTTTCCCGTCCCTGGTAACAGAAAAATACCAGTTGAAATTACCATCGTGGCCATGTTTCTTAAGAAACTCTGCTCCCAACAGAGCCATATCCAACCATTCCTGCCTCTTTTCTACCCGGTTGTAAAGCATGGAAAACATCCAAACCTGACGACCCTGGAGCCAAATAAATTTATCTGTATCAAAAACTTCTCCATCCCTTTCCAGACATGTGAAATAACCCCCAAACTGGTTGTCGGGAGAGTACTTTGTCCAAAAAGGTATCACATTATCTAACAACTCGTCTTTATAAAGACCAGCCAACTGTTTAAAATCCATCTTAATCCTTTTTATGGTAATTCCTTAAATACTCTGTATATCTGTTAAACAGGTGTCCTGCCTGCAGATATGCAGATTGTGGACTCATGAAATGGGAAAACTCAAATGTCACGGCGTTGCTGTAACCAGCTTTCTGAGCCATCTGCAGTTTGAGCAGCAATTTTTCCCATTTGATTGGCAAGAACTTGATGGGCATGTCCCTGTCAAAGGTCTCCGAATTGGTCCAACATTGGAGACCATATTTATCGGCCAGTCTTTTGTTAACCGACAAGAATTCCGTAAGCTGGTCAAACTCCACATGGCCATCCTGGAAGGCCACAATGTCCACAGCTCCCTGGATACCGGCAAAAATCTGGTCCCACTCCTGCTCATGGTCTGCCAGTGTTACCGACTCCCCTTTGGATGTAACCGCAGTATACTGGCTGATATTCTTGTTACCATCTATATAGGGAGATATCATTGTCGGAAGCCCTCCTGAAACCTTCTTGCAATAACGGCCAAGACCGGCATAAAGATCTATTATAGAGCCCGTCTTGCGGCTACACTCCTGGGAAATATACCATCCGGCAAAAGCTTTGTAATGGCCATACTTTTCCCACACTTCATCTATGACAAGCCTGTTGATCTCTGCCTCCTTTTCATAATCTCCTGCATCCCAGTATTTACCCGAATCATAGAGGCCAAAGTAAAACTTCATTCCCCATTTTTCGCTTAATTTGAGATACATCTCTACCAGGTCCACAGGAGGAGTATAACACCCCTCCATAGATGTAAGTACCTGTGATGGAAATGTTTGCCATCTGCGATAACCACACCTGATCAATATCACCGTATCTATCCCGGCCTCTTTCATATAGCCGAAATCCTTGTCCCACTCCTCAAGGCCCCAGTTTTGATGGGGAATGTCGTGGCTTATTTCGTCCAGAAAAGTTCCCTTGATCTTCATCATCATTTATTTTTGTGCATTTGCGGCATCAATACCTGCTTTTACATACTGCCATTGATTGTTTTGCTTGAGGTGTATCATATCAAAGAAAAAGTAGCCATCCCCTGCATTTATACACGCATCCACCGAATTTGCAATAGCTTCCCCAACATTCACCCCTGCAGGTACCTGGTTTGGATAAAAGAAATTGCCATCAGGTCCGGCAGAGACAGGTGCAGCACCCATTATCACCTCTTTGGCTTTCAATGTAAAACCTTGCATTGTCCATTCCGATTGTCCGTAAACCCTGTTGGCAGCCGCATACGCTCCAATGAGCATGAAATCCATATGGTCTGCATATCCAAAGTTCTTGTATTCAGAAGTAGCCCAGCTGTATTTGGAAGATGTGACAAAATTCGGACTTGCCCAGTTTACTCCAACATCATAGTACGATGAGTACCATCCGCCAACATATACCCCAAAATCAATGTCGGGGTTTATCGCCTTTACCCTTCCTCTTGCCTTTACCATAAAATCATGGATAACCTTTACTCTGAACTCCAACCATTTCTTGAAGTATTTGGGCAGAGGGTTTGGCAACTGGCCAACTTTGGTACCAGGAGGGATTATGTCGTTGGGGAAATTCTGGACGGACTCACCAATGTAATTCTCAAACTTCTGTTTTGTGTAGGTAGAAAAGTCACTTTCAAACCCGTCAAAACGGCCCCTGTCCAGTACAATACCATCTAATTGAGGGTAACGGGCCAAATCTTCCAGAATCTGGCAAATGTACTCCTGTACCTCATCCCTGACAGGATTGAAAAACTTGGCGTTCTTATCTGCATCCATGATGCTGGTCACACCTCCTGTCAAGTTCAATTCTGTTGTCCACGCTTTTTTTGCAGGATCCCTGAAAACCACACCCGATGTACCCAGACTGGTTCTGTTTCCCCCAACAAATGTATTGATTGCAGCATATACCTTCAGGCCCAATTTATGCCCCTCGTCAATGAATGCCTGCAAATAATCCCATGTGGCGGTCCTTTCATACCGCTGGTAACTACCTCCAATCCAAGCTCCCAGGAACTCCACCTGTTCTACCACATTGGTATTGAACAACACATCTCCTGTTGTGGGCCTTACATCCACAACTATATGGGTAAACCCACTATTCTTTGCAATTGTCAAATCCCTTGTTATGTTCTCCCTACTGTTTGCAAAATCGGGGAAATTGGCAGCTGCATCTACCCAAATGTATTTTGGTTTGGACGCATTGTCCTTGTTTTGCTCCTCCTCTTCTGGCCATTCCCATTCCGGAGTCTGGTTCTCTTTTTGACAAGAAGAAAAAAGAGAGGCAATTATCAAAGGGATTGCCAGCAATGTTGTTATGCTCATAAATCTGTTTTTCACTATTCTACCTTTTAACTTAAACAAAAAGGACAATCCCGGCCAAATTGACCGGAATTGCCCGTATCACGGTGTCTTATTTCTCTATACAGTCAAACTCCCAGGCAACAAGGCTGCGGCAGTTTCCGTCTGTATAATAAAGTCTCAGTTTATAGCCATCTACACTAGGTACAAGTATAATATCACTTGAAGCAAACACAGGTGATCCAAACTTGTATTCATTGGTAGTGAACACCCTGGATGGAGAGTTGTCAATCCTGTCTGTGAACTGGTCAAGTGTGGAAACATCAAACATGTAGCCCAGGCACTGGCTGTATGTAAAGTGCATGCCACCATAAACAGCAACGTATGTTGCCCTGTTGAACTCAACAGCATCAACTGTGTTGAAGTTGGAGTTTGCACCCCAAGTAGGAGTTGCCAGCATAGCTACACCATTGTTGGTTGCACCATCCACTGCATTCAGTTTGTTTCCTGCACCGCCGTAGTTGGTTATAAAATAATTCCCTTGCGGGTTTACAGATCCATATACAACATCTGTATTACCTGAGTTCCAGTTTACAATATTGGTTGCAACAACCGCCTCCGGAGCACCTACCACACCATCACTTACAATCCAACGGATAAACTCATTGTG
>SABC01000019.1 GCA_009929175.1 Bacteroidia bacterium
TGGTATATCCAAATAAATTGAGGATTATTTTTCAGCAATACAGCATTTTATGAGATGAATCCTAAACTCCCCTTGTTAGGTGTTTCGGGAATGCAGGATGCATGCAAAATACGCTAGTATTATTGAGCGAAGCGAAAAAACTACTTACCGAAATAATTCTTCCTGTAAACAAAGAAGGCTGCACATGCAAGTAGTGCAACTGATATTCCCACAGTAGAGGAGAGCTCATTGGAAAGCGAAAAACCCTCAGGGGCAAAAAGCAGGTAAGTTACAATGACAGCAGTCATAAATACTGCAGGAATCAAAGTCACCCAGTAGAATTTCCGTTCCTGGGCAAGGTAGACTGTAATGGTCCACAAAACCACCATTGCCAAAGTCTGGTTGGCCCATGCAAAATAACGCCAGATGATGCTGAAATCTATCTGTGTCAGCAAAAAGCCAATAATAAACAGCGGAATACTTACAAACAAACGGTTTTTAATGGGACCCTGTTTGAATTTCATGAAATCGGCTACAATCAAACGGGCACTACGGAATGCTGTATCACCCGAAGTAATCGGAGCAGCAACAACACCCAGCAAGGCAAGAAATCCTCCAAAAGTTCCAAGCAGGGAGTTGGAAATCTCGTTTACAATTACTGCAGCATTACCACCATTCGCAGTCATTACTTCGTTGAGTTCCCGGATTCCTCCGAAGAAACTCATACTGATTGCAGCCCAAATCAAGGCTACCACACCCTCCGAAATCATTGCTCCGTAAAAGACTCTTCTCCCGTGCTTTTCATTAGTAATACAGCGAGCCATTAATGGCGACTGGGTTGCGTGAAAGCCCGAAATAGCTCCACATGCAATTGTAATGAACAACATAGGAAATATGGGAAAGTCACCGGAATTGACATGGTAGTTTTTCAAATTGGAAAAGCTCAACTCCGGAATATGATATCCCTTTACAAAAAGGGCTGTAATTAGCCCGACAGCCATAAATATCAAGGCAAATCCAAAAACTGGATATATCCTGCCGATTACTTTGTCAATGGGCAATATGGTTGCCAGCAGGTAATATGCAAATACTACCCAAACCCAAAAAGTCATGGTGGCAAAATCAGGTGTAAGGCCTGCAAGGATCTTTGCAGGTCCCATTATAAATACGGCACCTACTATTATCATCAACAATACTGTAAAGCCACGCATGAATTGTTTGGTTCCCACCCCCATATATATGCCCACAATTTCTGTTATGCTCAACCCTTCATGCTTGATGGAGAGCATCCCTGAAAAATAATCATGTACAGCACCGGCAAAAACGGAACCCACAACTATCCAAATAAAGGCAACCGGCCCCCACATGGCACCTGCAACCGCGCCAAAAATAGGCCCAAGCCCGGCAATGTTCAAAAATTGGATAAGGAAGATGCGCCACCACGGCAATGGCATGTAATCCACACCATCTGTCATGGTGTAAGCAGGTGTTTTCCTGTTGGGATCAATACCAATAATACGTTCAATAAGTTTGGAATAGAAAAAATAGCCCAGTAGCAATACCAGGATGGAGGCAAAGAAAGTTATCATAAGTAAAAGTTAGTTTAATCCCTCAAAGATAAATTGAATCACAGAAACAATCACTCCATATTCAAACGTCTTGAGAAAAATCTTTCACAAATGACAAGGATGGCTAAGTTAATCCCCACCAAGACCCATATCAAGGCTTCCCCTGATTTAAGAATAGAGATCAAGTTATCAACAGAATCCAAATAATTACCTATCTGGCTTGATTGAAAGAATAATCTGTTCGTAGCAAACAATGCTGCAAGGAACAAAATCCCCACAAATAATGCTATGGCAATATTGCGGATGGTCTCTCTCTTCGACTCCCTTTCGAGAGCCTCTCTCCTGATCTTATCCATTACCCTGCTTTCAAATCCAAAAGGGATTTCACTCTCCTCTATTGAAGTTAGTAGCTCTTTAATAATCACATCCTTTTCATCCATAACACAATTTATTATTGTCCAACATCACTGCCAGCCGTTTTTTAATACGGTGCAAACGCACCTTAACATTGGATTCCGACATTCCGGTTATTTGTGAAATCTCCTTTATACTTTTATTGTGGTTGTAAAAGGAGAGCAAAACAAACCTGTCATTGGTGTCCAGTTGGTCAATGACACAGTAAAGAGCCCTGAACATCTCTTCCTTCCTGCCCTTATCTTCAATCTCTGCCACCGAAGAGTCTTCGACGAAAGCCATATCATAACAAGAAACGACATCCCTCTTTTTAATTCTTACTTTTGATACCGACATATTGTAGGCAATCTTGAAAAGCCAGGTAGAAAAAGAACTTTCACACCGGAAACCGGATAATGAGAAAAATGCTTTAACAAAGACATCCTGTGCTACCTCCTCGGCATCTTCCTTGTTGCCAACGACCCCTCTCACAATCGACAAAATCCTGGCAGAGTGGCACTCAACCAGTCTGGGGAAAAGGGAAGAATCCCCCTTTTTTACCTGTTCTATAATGTATAGTTCTTCCTCCTTTTTCATCACCTGGTTAGACGCAATACCCGGTATAAAGTTACACTATGTAACCTTTTTTCCAAAGCATCGTCAAAAGGTCAAACAATATTAAATTTCAATTATCATGATGGATTTTATCTCAATACCTGCAACATTCGGCATTGGTGCCTACGCTTTTTACAAAGTAATCGAACTCTTTGTAAGAAAAAAAGAGAGGCTGTTGCTCATCGAAAAGCTCAACACCCTGGAAAACGTAAACACCTCCAACATCAATCTCTCTGCAATATTCGGAGATGGAAAGATCGTGAAAAATGAATTCCTCGCACTCAGGATAGGTTCATTGTTGATGGGATTAGGCTTGGGTTTACTGGTAGGTTTCTTTATTGTAAACCTGGCTTTCGGTAACATGACCAATGTTACTTATCACATGGGCCAAACCCAAAGTGTTGTATATGGAGCATCAACTCTGCTTTGCGGAGGGTTGGGACTGATTGTGGGCTTTATCACAGAGGCCAGGATGAGACGGGCCAAATAGAGTGCAACCCGGAGGTCACGGTATAATATTAATCCCTGCCCTACGTGCCTGGGAGTGCTGCAGATGGCGGGCTATCTTGTATAGCCGGCCATCTTTAATGAAACAAGATCCCGTCTGTTTGAACCAAAATGGAACGCCACTTCTGAGGCATTCGTCACGCAATAGCAACACCCAGCTGTAATCACATGCACGGGCTTCAGTGCCCGACTCACCTCCGGCAACCACCTGACATGCCCACTTGCCTATTTCAAAAGGGGTAAGATCCACAGGACCAAGCAAAGGCTCGCAAATAATCCTTTTATGTTTGATTGGAGCCTTTATAAAAACAGGCAGCCTTTTGTTGGCACACTCCTGGTTTTCCACAGTACAACATATAGTGACATTGTCATATCCCTCGCCCCAATCAGCGGGCAAACATTGGTCAAATCTCTCTATCCGTTTGGTGATTATAAGAAAATCCAAATCACATCTTTGACGCATAAACTCCCATGCCTCCCCTCTCCATGGATCGGCATCCTCAACAAAAAAATCGGAAGTAAAACAGGTATACACCATGGATCCCGACGGAATTTTGTAATCTCCGCCCTTTTTTTTGCGCACAGGCAGGTCAAAGTTCTTTGTTTTATGCACCAAAGTACTGTCTATCCCTCTTTTGGAATCACCTCTGTAAACATAGCAATGCCTGCAACCTTCACTGAATTTGTGACAACCGTGCCACAAATTCCAAATAAATGATTTTTGTACCTGCTCTTCCATAATCGCAAATATAATCCTTTGTAAAAATTTCAAAAAAAAGTTGATTTAAAAACTTTCAATTCTCTTTTTTTGGCTTGCAATTTGCATACTGCTGGGTGATAAGAAAAGTTTTTAAAATTCGCAACCAAACAGCCCCAATTATTGTTAATTTTTAAAGTAAATAACAGAAATATTACAATTATTTATAACTTTTTTATTAAAATGGATAAAAAAACAATAGTCACAGGAGTAATAGGAGCCGATGTTCACGCTGTCGGCAACAAAATTTTGGCCTATGCACTTGAACAAGCCGGTTTCAAAGTTGTAAACCTTGGGGTTATGGTATCGCAGGAAGAGTTCATAGAGGCTGCTATCGAAACCAAAGCAGATGCAATACTGGTTTCTTCTCTTTACGGTCATGGAGAAATTGATTGTAACGGACTTAGGGAAAAGTGCGACGAAGCAGGTCTCAAAGGAATCCCCCTTTTGGCGGGAGGCAATCTTGTAGTAGGTAAACAAGACTTTGATCAGGTTAGCAAAAGATTCAAAGAGATGGGCTTTACAAAAGTTTACCCTCCCGGAACTCAGCCCGAAACAACAATTGACGAACTTTACCAAATGTTGGGTATAAAACAACAATAATGAAATTTCTGACCGCAGACATAGGTAGTACCTACACCAAGCTTGCCGCAATAGATTCGGCAACAAGGGAGATACTGGCCACTTCTGCGTCTTTCACAACCATCTCTACCGATGTCACCAAAGGCTTTTACAATGCACTGGAGATCCTGGAAAACAAGATTGGCAAATTTGACTACGATAAACTCCTCTGCTGCAGCAGTGCCGCCGGAGGTCTAAAAATGGTTGCCCTTGGTTTGGTACCATCTTTAACCGCCAAAGCAGCCAAAATGGCTGCATCAAGTGCAGGAGCAAAAGTTGTCAAAACCTATTCCTTTGAAATCAGCAATGCCGAGGCTAAGGAGATTGAAGAGATATCACCCGACCTTGTTCTGTTGTGCGGTGGTACAGATGGTGGCAACAAAGAGATTATTATTGCCAATGCACAAAAACTATCGACAATAAAGGGGACCTTTTCAATTATTGTGGCAGGCAATAAAAGCGCAGAGGATCAAATAGCCCAGATTCTCCGGGAGTCGGACAAACACTGGACCATCACCCAAAATGTAATGCCAGAGTTCAACAGACTCAACATAGAGCCCGCCAAGGAGTGTATCCGTGAACTCTTTATTGAAAGGATTATCGAGGCAAAAGGACTTACAACTATCAGCAAGATGTGCACCGGAGATGTGATACCCACACCACTGGCCGTAATGCAGGGTTGCAGCCTGCTCAGCATAGGAACCGAGGAACAGGAAGGTGTTGGCGAACTCATAGCCGTGGACCTGGGTGGAGCCACAACCGACGTCTACTCCATGACCGAAGGCACCCCTTCCAGGGATGATATAGTATTTCGCGGGCTTCCCGAACCTTTTGCAAAAAGAAGTGTTGAGGGAGACCTTGGGATGAGGTACAGTCTCAAATTCCTTGCCCACGAGTGTACCCACAAATGGATTGCTGCAGAGGCATGCGAAAGTGAGGAGTTGGTAAAAGAATGGATAGAAACATGTTGTGCCCAGCCAGACACAATAGCCCCACATGGAAGCCCCCAGCAACGAATAGAAGAGGCTTTGGCAAAAGGAGCAGTAAAAACAGCACTGGAGAGGCATTGCGGCTATATTGAACCAGTCTACACCCCAATGGGACAGATGTATACCATCAACGGTAAAGACCTCACCAACGTACCTCTTGCAATCGGAATAGGCGGAGCAATAATCAACAGCCCCAACCCAAACAAGATTATGGAAGGGGTAAAGGCAGGCAAAGGCGATTTGAATTACGCCAAGCCCAAAGATCCAGTAGTGAAAACCGATTCAAGCTATATACTTGCTTCCATGGGCCTGCTCTCTGCATTCGATCCGGAGACCGCCTTGGCAATCATGAAAAAAGAGATATTCAATAAAATTTAACATTTCTGTATAATGGAAATTAAAAACAAAAAATTGACCGACGACCAGTTCTTTGCAGAGCGCAAAGAGATCCTGGAACACTGGCCCACAGGCAAAGGTGTAGATTTTGCCGAATCAGTGGAATACCAAAAATCAATTCCCGAAGCAAAAAGATTTGGAACAAAACTGGCAAAGGCAAAAGAAGAGCGCATCACCCTTATCCAGCCACGTGCCGGAGTTGCACTCTACGAAGAACACATCAAGCTGCTACAATACCTTGAAAAAGAAGGAGAAGCCGATCTTCTGCCCACAACAGTGGACAGCTACACCCGGCTCAACAGGTATCCAGAGGCCCAGACAGGAATAGAAAAAAGCAAAGAGAGCGGCAGGTCCATGCTCAACGGGTTTCCGATTGTAAACTACGGAGTGGAAATTTGCCGGAAGGTAACATCGTCCGTTAAAAGCCCCGTTCAGGTAAGGCACGGAACTCCAGATGCAAGGCTGTTGACCGAAATTTCGATTGCCGGTGGATTTACCTCATACGAAGGAGGCGGAATATCATACAATATCCCCTACTCAAAAAACCACTCGCTGGAAAAGACAATTTCACACTGGCAATATGCAGACAGGCTGATTGGTATGTACGAAGAGGCCGGGGTTTCAATAAACCGTGAACCATTTGGACCCCTGACAGGGACACTGGTACCTCCCTCAATTTCCAACTCTGTTGCAGTTATCGAGGCTCTTCTTGCTGCCACACAGGGAGTCAAGGACATAACAGTCGGATACGGACAATGCGGTAACCTGATCCAGGATGTTGCAGCCATCCGTTCACTCAACATCCTTACCAGGGAGTACCTTGACAAATTCGGGTTCAACGATGTAAGGGTTACCACAGTATTCCACCAATGGATGGGAGGCTTCCCCCAGGACGAATCCAAATCTTTCGGAGTGATTTCTTGGGGTGCAGCAGCAGCTGTTCTCGCAAAAGCGACCAAAGTTATTGTAAAGACCCCGCACGAAGCAATGGGAGTACCGACAAAAGAGGCGAATGCAGCCGGACTAAGGGCAACTAAACAGCTCACCTCGATGCTCAAAGACCAAAGCTTTACCGACATACCGGCAGTAATTGCCGAGGCCAACATCATAATGGAAGAGATGAAATGTATCCTTGACAAGGTAGAGGAGTTAGGTAAGGGTGATTATGCAATCGGAACAATTGCAGCGTTCGAAGCCGGTGTCATTGACATCCCGTTTGCACCCAGCCGCTACAACGCTGGCAAGGTTATGCCGGCAAGGGATAACTCCGGAGCGGTCAGGTTCCTGGATACTGCCAATCTGCCATTTACACCCGAACTAATAAAATTCCACAGGGAAAAGCTGGAAGAAAGGGCTCGTTACGAAAACCGTCCGGTAAGCTTCCAGATGGTAATCGACGACGTATATGCAATCGGCAAAGGTTTCCTTGTCGGAAGACCAAATAGAGTTAACAGTTAAATAGCTGAAGCAATGAAGATAAAAAAAGTAATCTGCTCGTCAGGAAAAACAGGTTTTTTCTTTGACGACCAAAAAGCAATCAAGGCAGGAGCGCAAAACGACGGAGCTTTCTACAAAGGGAACCCTGCAACTCCGGGATTCAAATCAGTAAGGCAAGCCGGCGAAAGCATCTCCGTTATGTTCATCCTGGAAAACGGGGCAATAGCTCATGGTGACTGTGCTGCAGTCCAGTATTCCGGAGCGGGCGGAAGGGACCCTCTGTTCCTTGCAGAGGATTTTATCCCGGTTATTGAAAAATACATTGCACCTCTTTACGTAGGGAAAGAGATAACCTCATTCCGAGAACTGGCAGATATGGTTGATAAAGGAATCAACCCCGAAACCGGCAGGATTTACCATACAGCAATCAGGTACGGCGTTACACAGGCCTGCCTGGATGCAGTTGCCAAAAGCAAATCCAAACTTATGGCACAGGTGATTGCAGAGGAGTATGGCACGTCAATTTCACAGACAATGGTTCCCATTTTCACCCAATCGGGCGATGAACGTTATACCAATGCCGACAAAATGATCATGAAGGCTGTAGAAGTACTGCCACATGCTCTCTTCAATCATGTAGAGGGCAAAGTAGGGCTCAAAGGCGAAAAGATAGAAGCATACATAGAGTGGCTCCGTAACAGGATTGAAACACTAAAACCATACGCCGGCTACAAACCGGCAATCCATATAGATGTTTACGGAACCCTTGGAATTGTATTTGACAATGATTTCGAAAAGATAGCATCATACGTTGCCAACCTCGGAAAGATTGCAGCCCCTTATGAACTAAGGGTTGAGGGCCCTGTAGATATGGGAGAAAAGGATGCCCAGATCCAAGCCTTGAAGACAATTCGTGAGCTAGTTGAATCCAAAGGATCAGATGTACAGATTGTGGCTGACGAATGGTGCAACACACTCGAAGATATCAAGGATTTTACCGAACATAAGGCAGGCCATATGGCACAAATCAAAACTCCCGACCTGGGTGGAATAAACAACTCCATCGAAGCTGTGATTTACTGCAAGGAGAGGGGAATGGGAGCCTACCTCGGCGGAACATGCAACGAAACCAACCGCTCTGCGGAGGTTTGCGCACATGTGGCAATGGCAACATCTCCTGTACAATACCTCGGCAAACCCGGCATGGGTGTAGACGAAGGATACATGATTGTATTCAACGAAATGAACAGGATCCTGGCTTTAAAGGATGTTTTATAACTTTACAAAAAAGAGATCATGGAAGAAATCAGAATATTATCGCCCACAGCAATCCTAGGATACGGATTCCCGATGGAATCCTTTACCGAAGGGATGAAAAGAAAACCACATGTGATAGCAGTAGATGCCGGCTCAACCGACCCTGGCCCCTACTACCTTGGTGTAGGCAAGTCATTTACCGACAGAAACTCAGTAAAAAGGGATCTGGAGATCATGATACCGGCAGCCATTGAGGCAGGTATACCGGTTATCATCGGCACTGCCGGGGGAAGTGGCGGCCACCCCCACGTAGCCCTTACCCTTGACATAGTAAAGGAGATAGCAAAGGAAAAGAGCCTCTCATTCAAACTGGCAGTCATTGAATCAGAGCTGAACAAGGAGTTGATCAAGAAAAACCTGAGGGAAGGTAACATCGAGCCCCTCTTTCCTGCAAAACAAATCACGGAATCCGATGTGGATGACGCTGTAAGGATTGTAGCCCAAATGGGCGAAGAGCCCTTTATCAATGCCCTTGAAAACGGCGCAAACGTGATATTGGCCGGGCGTTCATACGACCCGTCCGTATTCTCTGCACTGGCTATCAAAGAGGGATTTGACAAAGGACTTGCCATTCACCTTGGTAAAATCCTTGAATGTGCGGCCATAGCAGCCCTCCCGGGGAGCGGCAGCGATTGTATGTTCGGTTACCTGCGCAAAGAGAATTTTGTTCTTGAGCCGCTATCCCCACTGCGTAAATGCACAACCCTGTCAGTTGCAGCCCACACCTTGTACGAAAAAACAAACCCATACATTTTACCGGGTCCCGGAGGAGCAATCAATCTGCACGAAAGCAAATTCACCCAAATCAGTGACAACATGGTAGAGGTAAGCGGCAGCAAATTTGTCCCGACCGAACAATACTTTGTAAAACTTGAGGGTGTCAAAAAGGTTGGTTACCGCACAATATCGTGTGCTGCAGTCAAAGACCCTGTGATGATTTCCAAGATAGACTCAATCACACAAAGTGTAAAGGAGAGGGTAATCAATAACTTTGAAAACTATGGTATAAAGGACTTTTTCCTGGATTTCAAGATTTATGGCAAAAACGGTGTTATGGCAATGTTTGACAACCTGGAAGAGAAGGTGGCACACGAGCTTCTTATAATCATAGAGGCAGTGGCCGATACACAGGAGCATGCCGACACTATCTGCGGTTTTGCCCGTAGTACCATGCTGCACTTTGGTTACGAAGGCAGGATTTCCACTGCCGGCAACCTGGCCTTCCCTTTCTCCCCTTCGGACTGCAAAGTCGGAGAGGTTTTCGAATTCAATGTTTACCACCTTATGAAAGTAGACGACCCGGCAGGCATGTTCCCTGTCCAATACATAACATTTGAAAAAGGAAATTAAACTGGAGAGCACAACAATGAAACACAAACTGATAGACGTTGCCTCTGTTATAAGAAGCAAAAACTCGGGGCCATACGAACTTACTTTCGATATTATATTCAAGGATTTCGAAACATACCAAAAGGTAAAACAAGCCCATTCCATCAACGAAACCAATTTTGCCCCGTTGTACAAGATATCCAAAAACGATATAATCAGCCTTGTCTATTTTGACCCTGCAAAAGCGGTAAAGATTACTATTGTAAGACCACTTACCTCTGGAGCACTGGGCGAGACCGATGTTTACGGGGCACAACAACACGCACCTTTGATGGAAATGGAAATCGACTTTTAGGACCATCCGTAATTAAAAAACAGACAATAATATGAGAAACCTGATCCAAGAGTACTCCGTCTCTTCGCAGTATTTTGCCCCCAGGGGCAAAGAGAGGCTCATGTTCCTCGGTGAGCAGATCACCCAGCGACATTTGAATTACAATGACAGGCTCATAGGTATTGTAGGAGATTCCGGTTCCGGAAAATCATCCCTCATCAAGGGAATGTTTCCGGGACTGGAACTTTCCAATGACGATGATGTGCTCAATCCCCGTAAAATAATGCAGGTCAGGGACCTTACCGAAGATTTGAGGGATGCTGCATCCTACCACATCGACATGAGGTTCCAGACAGCTTTTACCCAGATGTTTGAAATAGTCGATTTTGTACAAAGCCTGCTGCTACGCAAACGCAGGGTCATAGTGGAACATTTTGACCTGCTCTATCCGGCGCTCGGTAAAAATGCAGATATTATTGTAGGAATTGGAGAAGAGATTATTGTAACAAGACCAAGTATTTTTGGACCACAACCCAAAAGTATTTTCGAAATTGTACACAAATCCCTCAAATACCGAAAAATGGCACATACGGTTGAGGATATAACCATGGAAATCATGGAAGATGATTTTGGTATAGGCAAAAAACACTATTTCAGCTCGGATATTCGCAAAGGATTTGTACTCAAGTTTTTCCAACACTACGATTTGAATCTTGAATTACTGGAAAAGAAAATCCTGGATAAGCTGTCCAAACATCTGTCGGTCTCCTACTACGACGAAGACCATATCTCGATAGGGGAGAAAATCATTGAGTGCGACGGACCCAGGCTTCATGTGAGCAATACCTCCGAAATCATCAATTTTTCTTTGGTAAAGAGGTTTGTGCACGACCCAAAAAGCAACACTTGGTGCCTGGTAGGGCTCATTGACAACAATTCCGATGATTTGGAAAACCGTAACACACTCTATTTTTTAAAGAGAAAAGATTAAAATGAGAATAGTAGAAACAGATAAGATCACCACACTTGTAGAGAGACTCTGCATAGATGCAAACTGTATCATAGGCAACGATATCCTGGAGAGTTTTTCAAAATGTGCATCTTGTGAAAAATCGGCCCTTGGCAGGGAGATACTCCAGACTCTCTCCAGCAACGCACAAATAGCACGGACAGAAATGAGCCCCATTTGCCAGGACACAGGTATGACCGTTGTATTTGTAACCATGGGACAGGAGGTCAGGATAGAGGGAGGATTCCTGGAAGATGCAATAAACGAAGGTGTAAGGAGAGGATACGAAAAAGGTTATCTCAGGAAATCAGTTGTGAAAGATCCATTTGAAAGGGTCAACACAAAGGACAACACCCCTGCAGTGGTTCACTACGAAATTGTACCTGGCAATCAGTTCCATATAACCGTAGCTCCAAAAGGTTTTGGCAGTGAAAACATGAGCAGGCTCAAAATGCTTAAACCGAGTCAAGGACTGGATGGAGTCAAGGATTTTGTACTCGAAACAATATTTGAGGCCGGTGCCAATCCCTGTCCTCCCATTATCGTAGGAATAGGAGTAGGCGGGACTATGGAAAAATGTGCCTATCTAAGCAAAAAAGCACTTCTTCGCCCGGTGGGTACAACTAACCCCGACAACGCCCTTGACACAATAGAAAAAGAGCTTCTCGAAAAAATCAATAAATTAGGCATAGGGCCTGCTGGTTTTGGAGGGAGTACCACCGCACTGGCAGTGAACTTGCTAACCTACCCTACCCATATTGCAGGACTGCCTGTATCGGTTAATATTGGATGTCATGCAACCAGGCATGCAGAGGGAGAACTATAAAAACAACGACAATGAGTGAAAGGATCAAACTAGAAACACCATTCCAGGATTCCCGACTGAAAGAGCTTAACGCCGGGGATATGGTATATATTTCGGGAACAATATACAGCGCAAGGGATGCAGCACACAAAAAAATGTGCGAGTTGGCTGACGACAACCAACCAATGCCTTTTGATTTCCACGGTACAGCTGTCTACTATGCCGGGCCCTGCCCCGCTAAACCCGGAGAACCGATTGGTTCGGTTGGACCAACCACAAGCGGCAGGATGGACCTCTACTCTCCCGCCCTTATTAAAAAAGGGCTAAAAGTAATGATAGGCAAAGGACTACGTAGCAAAGAGGTAACCGATAGTATAGTAGAACACGGAGGTGTCTATTTCGCCGCTATTGGAGGTGCTGCGGCCCTAATGGCAAAATGTGTAAAAAGTGCAAAGGTGATTGCCTTTGACGAACTTGGCACCGAGGCAATAAGGGAGCTGGTAGTAAAAGAACTACCGGTAATCGTGGCTATCGACAGCAAAGGTGTGAACATGTACCAAAAAGCGATAGAAGAGAACAGGGAGTAACATCCCCTTTTTCTTTAAATGCTGACGTTCTGCGGACATATATGTAAATAAAAAATCCAAGTTATTGAAATATAATAACTTGGATTTTTTTGGTGCCCAGAACAGGGCTCGAACCTGCACATCCTTGCGGATACTAGTCCCTGAAACTAGCGCGTCTACCAATTCCGCCATCTGGGCTTTTAGAAACGGGAGTGCAAAAATAGTATTTTTTTCTCATCCTCTTCAAAAAAATAATAATTTTTAAAATAGAAGTATAAGCAATTGTGCAAACAAGACCCTAAGGAACATGGTTAGCGGGTATACCGTTGCATAACTTACTGCGGGAAGGTCATTGCCTGCAGAGGCTCCTGCAAACGCAAGGGCGGGTGGGTCGGTAGTGCTCCCTGCTATCAAACCCATAAGGGTGAAAAAGTTGATCTTTAAAAACCATCTTGCAAAAAAACCGGTTAGCAACAAAGGAACCACAGTTATGATAACTCCGTACACAATCCACATTGCCCCACCTTTATTCACAATTGTATACACAAAACCCCCACCGGCATCCAGCCCAACACATGCAAGGAAAAGGGAAATACCCACCTCCCTTAACATAAGGTTTGCACTCACTGTTGTGTATGTTACAAGCCTGAACTTGGGGGCAAAACGGCTCATCAATATTGCAACCACCAAAGGGCCTCCTGCCAATCCAAGCTTTACCGGCTGGGGAATACCCGGCAGGAAAAACGGAATGGATCCGACCAAAATACCCAATGCAATCCCGATGAAAATTGCAGCCAGGTTAGGTTCAAAAAGCCGGTGGGTTGAATTGCCCAAAAGTTCAGAAGCTGCTTTTATGCTTTCATTTGTACCAACCATTGTAAGACGGTCGCCAATCTGGAGTTTAAGGTGAGGCCTCGCCACAAGGTCTACCCCTGCCCTGTTTATCCTTGTAACCGTGATCCCGAATGCCCGCCCCAGTTTGAGGTCTGCAAGGCTTTTCCCGTGTACATCATCTTTTGTAACAATCACTCTTGTAGGAACTACATTCAGGTCATTTATCTCCCACTGTTTATCGGATTTTTCTATTTCCTTTCCAAAGAATGCCACAACCTGCTCCCTTTCCTTTTGGCTGGTGATAACAAGCAGTTCACAACCATCTTCCAAAATAGTAGCGGCTCCTGCAATCCGGACTTCTCCGTTTGAATTTGATACCCTTGAAATTACAAAGCCCCTCCCAACCAGTTTTTTTATCTCCTCAATGGGTTTGCCAAATAAAGCAGGGTTTTGACCCAAAACCGAAACCTTCACAGTACCCTCAGCATTGTCCTCTCTCTCTTGCTCAGCCTGTTCCAGCTCTACAGATGGATTTACCTTAAAAACAGTTTTGATGATTATTATAGAAAAAATAATTCCCAGCACTCCCAAAGGGTAGGCCACTGCATACCCAAGGGATATTGAAGGATCGGCAAAACCATTTATATCCAAGAAAGTTTGCTGAGCAGCACCCAAGCCGGGAGTATTTGTTATGGCTCCGGACATAATCCCAACCATTGAAGGCATAGGAATAGATGTTATGAAATGTAAGGCAATTGTTGTTAATACACCCAACACAACAACTGACATGGCCAGCATATTCAGCTTGACCCCACCCTTTTTAAAAGAAGAAAAAAAACCAGGCCCAACCTGTAATCCTATAGAATAGACAAACAAAATCAAGCCAAACTCCTTTATAAAATGCAGAATGTCGGAATTGATCCTCAAACCAAAATGACTAAATGCAATTCCTGCAAACAAAATCCATGTTATACCGAAAGAGATGTTGGCTATTTTGATTTTTGATAAAAGAAGACCCAAGGAAATCACCGCTGCCAGTATTATGACAGACTGGGCAACACCCTCATTCATGAAAAGAGCTTCGAACCATTCCATAATTTGATTGTTTTGGGCAAACATATGAAAATTATTCGTAAATTTATAGGAACTTAATCCTAATACTAACTAAAATTATTTACCATGAAATTTATAGACGAATTCAAACAATTTGCCATGAAAGGCAACGTAGTTGACATGGCTGTCGGTATAATCATCGGAGGAGCTTTCGGGAAGATTGTCTCATCTTTTGTTGCCGATGTCATTATGCCTCCTATCGGTCTTTTGATCGGAGGGGTTAACTTTACCGACCTTAGGATAACTCTCAAACAAGAGATACTTGATGCCGCTGGTGCGGTGGTCAACCCTGCCGTCACACTCAACTACGGCAACTTTGTACAAGTAGTATTCGACTTCCTTATCATTGCCTTTGCCATATTCTCAATGATAAAGTTCATGAACAACCTCAAGAAAAAACCGGAGCCAGCCGCACCTTCAACACCTCCCCCTCCTCCCGCAGATGTGCAGCTACTTACCGAAATTCGCGATTTATTAAAAAAGAACGATAAATAAATCAACCCATTATACAATCAGTTACAATATGCCCCGGTCCCAAAAGCCGGGGCTTTCGTACTTTCAACAAAAATCAATTAAATTTGTATTATAAGTTACAATTACATAAAGACAATTTTTACAGATGAACAATTTTACATTTTATAATCCTACCAAACTGATATTTGGAAAAGGGACAATCCCCTCGCTGGCCAGTGAAATCCCTGCTGATAAAAAAATCCTCATAACCTTTGGAGGCGGCAGTGTCAAAAACAACGGGGTTTACAAGCAAGTGAGCGAAGCATTGAAAAACCATGAAACGTACGAATTCTGGGGTATCGAGCCCAACCCTTCCGTTGAGACCCTCAGGGAAGCTATCAAACTCGGCAAAGAGAAAAAGTGCGATTTTATACTGGCTGTAGGCGGAGGTTCCGTAATTGACGGTTCAAAACTGGTTGCAGCAGCAATCCCATACGATGGTGATGCATGGGAACTTGTACTCAAAAGGGATTATTCCAAAGGAGTTACTCTGCCCCTTGCATCGGTATTAACATTGCCGGCAACCGGGTCCGAAATGAATTCCGGTGCTGTTATTTCAAACAAAAGCACAAAGGAGAAATTTGCAATATACACAAGGACTCCCGTTTTTTCCATACTTGACCCCCAGACAACCTTCACGTTACCTGCTTTCCAGATTGCCTGCGGCCTTGCAGATACCTTTGTCCATGTGATGGAACAGTACCTCACAACAACCGGCCAGTCCCCTTTGATGGACAGATGGGCAGAGGGTATCCTGACCACCATTACAGAGATTGCACCAAAAATCCAACAAAACCAGGAAGATTACGACAACATGTCCACCTTCATGCTCTCTGCAACAATGGCACTCAACGGATTTGTTTCAATGGGAGTTACCCAGGATTGGTCTACCCATATGATCGGGCATGAACTCACAGCCCTGCATGGACTTACCCATGCTCATACGCTCACCATTGTACTTCCTGGCACAATGTGGGTGCTCAAAGAAGAGAAAGGAGACAAAATAGTGCAATACGGTAAAAGAGTCTTTGGAATTGAGTCCAATAATAGAGACGAAGCAATCCGACTGACAATTGAAAGAACCGAAGAGTTCTTCCGTTCGCTTGGCTTCAAAACCAGACTTTCCGAAAACGGCATTCCAAGAGAGACAATCACCGAAATTGAAACCCGTTTCACACAAAGAGGATTCCGGCTTGGCGAAAACCGCTCTGTTGATGGCCCCACAGCCCGCAAAATACTTGAAAAGGTAATGTAGCATCATACTCTATGAAGGAATTTGAAAACGATAACCAAGTTTTGGTTTTTGAACGAGGGGGGCTCAACTTTGCAGTTCCCCTTTCCAACGTGATAAAAGTAATAGCAGCCCAGGAGATAACCCCGGTAGCATCTATAAACAAACACTTGTCGGGAATAATAAACTACAAAGGTGAAATTATTCCGGTCATTACCCTGGATAATAAATTCTGTTTGGAAACCAAGACCTTGAAGGTCCAAGACAAAATAATCCTCACCCGTTACCAAGATAAGCCCTTTGCAATAATTGCCGATAATGCCGACCAAATAATCAGCATAAACGTTGATTCGGTTACAAACATGGATGAAAGGTATACGGGGCTGACAAAACTTTCTGTAGCCGACTTCGAGAACAATATCATTTTAATATACGATCCATCCACCATATTCAGTGATACCGAAATCATCGGATTTATTCAATCAGCATCCTGACATTCATGGAACATATTGCCCTCATAAAATCGGTAGCCTCGGTTATTACCCGAGAACTAGGATTGGACTATCCTGACAACCGGATAGATGAATTGGTAAGAGGTCTCGAAAGAACTGCTGCTATGATGGGAGGAGGCATTGGATATTTGGATATTGCAAACGAAATACAAAACACCCGGAGCATACCAGAAAATATTTACACTCCACTTTCGGTTTCTTTAACAATCAACGAAACATATTTTTTTCGGGAGAAACCAGCCATAGAGTTTTTCCAGGAGGTTATCCTTAAGGAAATAAGGGAAACAAACGGTAATTATATTATTTGGAGTGCCGGTTGCAGCTCGGGAGAAGAACCATACACGATAGCAATCTTACTCAAGGAGAGATTGACATCTCAACAAATATCAAAAGTAAAAATTATTGCTACCGATATCAGCGACAAGGCTTTGCAGAAAGCCAGGATGGGTGCATACACACAATGGTCATTCAGGGAAACACCGGAACATATACAGCAAAAGTATTTTTCTCATAAAGGAAATGAATGGCAAATATGCAAAGAAATACAGGAAATGGTCACATTTGGACATTTAAACCTGTTCAAGGACAGTTACACAAAGTATTTCAATGGAAGAGGGAGTATAAATCTCATTTTCTGCCGCAACGTTCTCATGTACTTTTCAAATGACAACATCAAGAGTGTTTCTCATAAATTCCATGATATGTTATATGAAAATGGTGTGGTTTGTCACATCACAGGTAGAACTCAACAACGAACTTTTCGGCAATTTTGGAAAGGTGTATTCTCATGGAGCTCTTTTTTACAGGAAAACAGAGGTTCAGCTCCTTCCGGCTGTTAATTTACCGACAGAAGAGACTTGCCAAAACTTTAATGCAATTTCTTCCAAGTTCAAGCGGATCAGGACAATACCTAAAATACAAGACAAAAAGGTGCCTCCTCTGCCTCCAGCGATTGAAACACATGCCTTCAACTACCAAACTGCCACAGAATATGCAGGCAGGGGTGAATTTGACAAAGCAATTGAAATTCTTGACAACCTTATTTCAGGAGAGGATTTAAAACCAGAATTTTTCTATCTTTATGGAACAATATATTCCGAAATGGGGAAAAATCGTGAGGCGGCAGATATGCTAAAAAAAGCACTATACCTCGATCCCGGGAATGTTTTATCTTCCTTTTTATTGGGAAATATTTATAAAAATGATGGGAAAAACGAACAGGCAAAAAAGTTTTTTGCAAATGCATATGAAAGCCTCACATTGCTTGATCCAGGATCAGAGATCGACGACTCAGGAGGCCTTACTGCAGCAAGGTTGGCTGAGGTAATAAAAGCAAATCTAAGTTAAGCTGATGGAACAAGTGGATATATTGAAGATTAGGGCAAGGGAAAACGCCAAGGCAGATGATGGCAACGCTTCCGCAATGTCAATGCCGGCCTCATTGCTGACATTCAAACTGCAAAACCGCATCTATGCTATTGATGTTACTTATGTCTCCGAAGTATGCTATATCAGGGATATAACATCCATACCCGGCAGCCCTGCTTTTGTATCAGGTGTTATAAACCTCCGGGGCAAAATTGTCCCTGCCATTAGCCTGAAGAACTTCTTTGCACTGGAAGAAAGAGGATTAACAGAACAAAACAGACTGATAATACTTTCCCACCTCGACATCTCATTTGGTATCATATGTGATTCAATCGGTGATATAACCACAATGGACTTGACTTCGCTGGAAAACACACCCGGCAACCTGCCTGGCAGGCTCTCCACGTATGTTTCGGGGATTTTCCCTGACAATACAATGTTAATAGACGCCAATAAACTTACAACCTCTCCCGAAATAACAATCAACAAATAATGGAAAAGTATTTAAATTTCAGAGCCAAAGGACGGATTGTCACAAGTTTCCTGCTCATAGTTGCAACAACAATAACGACTCTGTTCCTCGCCTACAAAAGCATTCAAAAAATTGAAAATGCCAATCAGAAGCTATCGGATCTTGACAGCTACATTTATACCCTGGGTATATTCCGTGCCGACTTAAACCGAGGCAGGGCATTGTCGCTTGCATTGATTTTGGAAGAGAATCCGGTTCAAAGGGAAAAAACAATGATCTTGATTAAGAGTGAACAGTCCGAAATGTTGGAAAATCTGACAAAAATAGAGAGCCAAATAGTTGAGTTTCCCGAATTGAAAAATAGTTTCGACAATAAAAAAGAGCTGCTTCAAAAATACATAGATGCCCGTGAAGTTTATAACCAAATACTTGAAAATACGGGTAAGGACGATGCAATATCGTACATAAACAATACATTAAGCCCAATGTACGACTCTATGAGATTAGAGATTATTGAAACCGAAAACATTTTACTGGATAAAAAAGCAGAACTGACAAATCTAAGCAACTCTCTCAGGCAAAAAATTATGTACCAAGCTTTTTTCATGGGTTTGTTTCTTATAATCCTTACGATTTCTATTTTCATGTACCTTATGGGGATGCTCAGGAAGATTTCCAGAGAGATTCGTGGAGGAATCGAGATTATTGCCAACTCCTCTCAGGACATTCTCTCAACAATAACCGAAATGTCTACAGGGGCATCCGAGACAGCTGCATCGGTATCGGAGACAACCGCCACTGTAGAAGAGGTCAGGCAAACGGCCGGAGTAGCTAACAAAAAGGCACAATCACTTTTGGAAAGCACCAAAAGGGTAAAATCTTCGGCCGAGCAAGGCCAGGTTTCCCTTGAACAGGTTATAGACGGTATGGAAAAGATTGATATCCAAATGAAGAAAATATCCAATACTGTTGTCAAATTATCCGAGCAAAACAGGAGAATCGGAGAGATTACTGCTTCCGTAGCCGACATAGCCGATCAGTCCAATCTATTGGCTGTGAATGCTGCCATAGAGGCTGCAAAAGCTGGTGAAAACGGCAAAGGTTTTACCGTTGTCGCCCAAGAGATAAGGAACCTGTCAAACCAATCCAAACGGGCTACCCAACAGGTAAAGGAAATACTTAATGAGATTGAAAAATCTGTAAATGACACAGTAGGAGTTACTGAGGAGTCAAAAAAAACCGTAGAATCGGGTAAATCACTTGTATCCCAAAGCAGTGAAGTGATTGATATCCTCGCAGGAAATATTGAGGAGACAGCAGATGCCGCCATGCAGATTTCTTCATCAAATCATCAGCAAATGGCCGGCATGGACCAAATTGTTCCTGCAATGGAGAACATAAAGAAAGCCAGTGAGCAAAATGCAGAGGGAATAAGACAAGCCCAAAATGCCACAAGGGAGTTGCACTCTCTGGGGCAATCACTCAAAAATGTCTTACAAAAATTTAACCTCTAAACCACTTATGGGCCAGGAAAATGACTCTTTTTACCGGGAACTGTTAAACGATTTCAAAACAGAATCTGCCGAGCATTATGAAAGCATAGTGCAGGGCATACATGAACTTGTCCCGGGTGAAGATGATGCCAACTTTGTAAGTCTTGAGACCCTATACCGTAACACACACAGCCTTAAGGGTGCTGCAAGGGCTATCAGTTTAAAGGACATAGAGAAGGTTTGCTCTGTACTCGAAAATGTTTTCGGAAAAATTAAAAAAAAGGAAGTAACCCTTTCACCTGAGCTTATCAGGGAATTAAAATTGTATGCATCTTTGATCAAAGACCTTATTGATGGAATCTCGGGGTCCAAAGTAGTAGTGCCCGGGTCAAGGATTTCCAGGGAAATAAAGAACCTTGAAAAAGTTGCTTTCGAACAAAAACTATCATCCATAAAGGAGGAGCCCTCCGGAATAATCATAAAGGAAAAAGAAAATCAAAAACAATACGACTGTGACAGCAATAAAGCTCATTTCAGTCAAATAGAAAACGCCTCTGTAAGGATACCGACAGAACATTTAAACAAAATCCTGCAGCAAACCGAAAACTTTATTGCCATAAAAAGTACCTTGAGCTATTACAAAAGCGAGTTGGAAGAAATATCCCAAAGGTACAATGACACAAAAGTATATGAACTTCTCAGGGATATTTCGTCATTTGAAAATGTACTCTCAAGAATGACAAATGACCTAATTACGAGTATACGTGAAACTCTTTTGTCAAATTTTAGCAATTTTTTCCGGCTGCTTGACAGAATGGTAAAGGAGATAGCCGATGAGTATAATAAAGAAATTATTTTTAAGACCATAGGATCAAGTGCTGAGATTGACCGAAGGATACTTGATGAGCTGAAAGACCCCATAATCCACATTATCCGAAACTGTATCGATCACGGGATAGAAGATGCCCCTACGCGACTCAGCCTTGGCAAACCTGCAAAAGGAACCATTTTCATCAACGTAGAAAAGCAGATTGACCAAAACGTTGTGATAACTATAGATGATGATGGGTTCGGAATCGATCGGGAGAAGATCAGGAATTCGGCTGTAAAAAACGGATTGTTTTCCGAATCAGAGGCATCCCAGCTTAATGACAAACAAGTGGATGATCTCATATTTGCATCAGGAGTTACCTCAAAAAAATTCGTTACAGACTTGTCAGGCAGAGGCTTAGGCATGTCAATTGTAGCTGACAAAATCGCAAGGATGGATGGGACTATTACAACAGAATCAACTCCTGGAAAAAGTACGAGGTTCACAATAACCCTGCCCCAGACAATAGCCACATTCAAAGGAATCCTTGTTAAATGCGGCAAACAACAGCTTATGATTCCTTCAAAATTTGTAACCAGTGTCAAACGTATTAAGAAATCCGAAATAATCAACCTTGGAAATGGCGCAATGATAAGAGACGGTGATGGCCCATCCACCGGTATTGTCCGTTTATCAGAGGTGATGTCCATCGACAGTTACCGTTTTACCGGCAAAAGTGACCAGATCCTTAATGTTATGTTTATCTGCCGTAAAAATATTAGATACGCCTATATTGTAGATGAAATTTACGAGGAGTACGAAGGAATTATCCAAAACAAAGGAATCTTTCTTGGTAACACCCAAAACATAGCTGGTGTGACCATGATAAAAAATGGTGTGGTTGTTCCGGTAGTGAAGGTAAAAGAGCTCCTCCGGAACTCCGGTTCAGTAACCTCCCTGCAAAGGGAGATTATTAATCAGGAGGCTCCATCAACCGAAGTTGGAAAAGTATTGATAGCAGAAGATTCAATTACAATAAGGTCAATGTTAAGGAACATCGTCGAGAGTGCCGGATACGAAGTAACCACCGCTGTTGACGGAAAAGACGCCTTTGGAAAACTAAAAACAGAGAGGTTTGACATTGTTGTGTCCGATATCGAAATGCCCAACATGAACGGTTTTGAGCTAACCCGTAACATCAAGGAACACCCTGAATACAATGAAATCCCGGTGATACTTGTTACAGCACTGGAAAGCCAGTCCGACATGAAAAAGGGGATGGATGCAGGAGCAGACGCTTATATCGTAAAAAGCAGTTTTGAAAAAAGCAATCTGGTAGAAACCATAAAAAGATTCCTTTAAATGCAAGAAACGAAAAACAGGAAAATACGAGTGCTCATTGTAGACGACTCTCCGCTTATCCGCAGGTTGCTTACGGAGATACTCTCTGTTGATCCTATCTTCGAAATAATTGCACACGCGTCCAATGGCGAAGAGGCTGTCAAATTCGCCCGGATATTCAAACCAGACATTATCAGCATGGATATGTTGATGCCAGTGATGGACGGTTTGGAGGCCACAAAAACAATCATGCAAAATTTTCCTCTCCCGATTGTCATTGCAAGCTCCATTTACAAAGGCCAGGAAAAGTTGCTTGCGATTGAAGAACTCAATGCCGGAGCTGTTGCAGTTGTACCCAAACCAGAGGGTCCCGCCCACCCCGATTTTATTGATAGTTCTTTAAAATACCGCAACGTGATCAAGATCATGTCGGAGGTAAAGGTCATAAAACGCAGCTCCAGGGTAAAATCCATGCCCGATAAAGAGAGTGTTCCCTGCAAGAGTTGCACCACTCTAAAGAAGATCTCATTGGTGGCTATAGGAGCCTCTGCAGGAGGGCCTGAGGCTGTCAGGATCATCCTCGAGAACCTTGAACACCCCGTAAAGGTTCCAATAGTGATTGTTCAACATATAGACCCCCATTTTACCGACAGCTACGCATCATGGCTGGACAGCACTTGTCTCAGCAACGTGAAGGTTGCCGAAAACGGGGAGAAGCTATCGGCCGGGAATATATATATTGCACCAGGCAAAAGGCACCTGGAAATCACCTCCTATTACAGTATCAAACTTAGCGATGAGTACAATCAGGAAAAATGGAATGGACATATCCCCTCTATTGACCTTTTCTTTGATAGCATCAGCAGGAACATGGCAAACGAAACTTACTCGGCACTACTCTCAGGGATGGGCAGGGATGGTGCAAACGGCCTGCTGAACCTAAGGAAAAACGGGTCTTTTACTGTGATTCAGGACAAAAACTCCGCCCTTATATTCGGTATGCCTGGGGAGGCCGAGAAACTGGGAGCTGCATGCAAAATCCGCTCGCCTTACGAAATTGCTCAGGAAATAAATTACTTACTTAATAAATAAGCCAAATGGAAAGAGAGAATTTTCAAGGATATATAATGGCATTGGAGGATTCTTTGGTACAAGCCAAGAGACTTGAGTATTTCTTCAAAAAGAACCGGTTCAGCTACAAAATTTTCTCAACTGCCGAGGATGCAATCAAAGTAGTCGAAATTGAAAAACCTTCACTTATAATAAGTGACATCTTGATGCCAGGAATGGATGGATACCAATTTTGCAAAAAAGTAAAAAGCAACCCCCACACCGGACACATACCAGTAATCCTGCTAACCTCCCTGCAGGATCCCAATGACATAATCAGGGGATTGCAGGCCGGAGCCGATAATTTTATCACAAAACCCTACGACGAAAGGTACCTCCACTCCCGCATAAACCACCTTTTATCCAATATCGGGACCTCTTCCGGCAATGATCCTTGCAACAATACGGATCCTATCCAAATCAAATACAGAGGAGAGGAGTTCAATATAACATCAGGACGCCGCCAGATACTGGACTTGCTGATTTCGGTTTACGACACAGCCATACAAAGAAACGAAGAGCTGACAGAAATCAAGGAGAGACTCGAAGCTACAAATAAAGAGCTTATACAGGCAAATGAAGACCTGGACGCATTTGCCAGGACTGTATCTCACGACCTAAAATCTCCTCTTACTGTGATTCTGGGTTTTTCCAGTGCCATCCTGGATAATCCCGAAAGTAAAATCACCGAAGACGAGAAGAGCTATATCCAGTTTATGAAAGAGTCTGCCATGGATATGAACCAGCTTATTCGGGACCTGCTCTCTTTTTCGCAATCGGGAAGGCTACAGCTGGAAAAAGAGGAGCTCAACCTTGCCGAGACAGCAAAAGATATCCTGGAAAGTATACTGATGAGATTTCCTGAAACTTCCCCGGAGGTAATCATTGAACCTGGTATGTCGGCCTATGCCGATTCCAGAATGATAAGGGTTGTACTCGATAACCTTCTTGGTAACGCTATAAAATACAGCTCCAAAAGCCAAGCACCAAAGATTGTCTTTGGTAAGCGGGACTACTACGGCAAAGATCTCTTTTTTGTGAAGGACAACGGGGTTGGTTTTGATATGTCAAAAGCAGACAAACTCTTCCAGCCATTTGTAAGGCTTCATTCCGGATCGGAATATAACGGAACCGGAGTTGGTCTCTCTACTGTAAAAAGAATCATTGAGAAACACGGAGGTGAGATTTGGGCCGAATCCGAACCAGGCCAGGGTGCCGAATTCTTATTCACTTTAAACTAGGGGATGGATAAAAAGTATAAAACAGGGCTTGCCCTATCGGGGGGAGGTGTCAAGGGGCTGGCACACGCCGGAGCCATGAAGGCTTTGGAGGAGCACGGAATAAAACCCGACATAATTTCGGGAACAAGTGCCGGAGCCATTGCAGGAGCACTCTATTGTGCTGGTTATACTCCGGATCAAATATGCACCCTTTTCAAAAAAAAGGATTTCAACGATTTTGTCGAATTCACATTGCCTAAAAGCGGTCTTTTTGCAACAACCGGTTTTGTCAAATTTCTTGAAGAGCACATAGAGTATGAGAACCTGGAAGATTTGCCAATACCACTTTTGGTTACCGCTACAAACCTGGATAAGGGGAGCAGTGTAACCTTTACGAAAGGGAAATTATCAAGGACAGTAATGGCATCTGCCTGCATACCTGTGATATTTACCCCTGTAGAGATAGAAAATGAAAAATATGTCGATGGCGGAATTTTCAAGAATTTTCCGGTTTCCCCCCTTAGAAATCTTTGTGAACAAGTCATCGGCATCAATGCCAGCCCCTTGGTAACCGAAAAATACTCCAACAACATAGTGAGTATTGCAGAGAGAAGCTACCACTTTATGTTCCGGGCAAATACACTGGAAGATAAAAAATTATGTGATATACTTGTAGAGGTGGAAAGCGTAATGCAATACAAAACATTTGACCTAAAAAAAGTAGATATCATTTATGAGCAAGGCTACCTTGCTACCATGGAGGCGTTAAAAAATCTTGACTATTCACAACAAAACCCAATTTAAGTTGTTTATATACAATAGAAATTTAAACCAATAAAACCAATAATATGAACGGAGATACAATTATTTGCAATTGCAACGAAGTTTACAGGAACGAAATCATTAAAGCCATAGAAGAGAAAGGCTGCAAAACAGTAGAGGATATTGGAGAAGCAACCGGAGCCGGAACCATTTGCGGCGGATGCATTGACGATATCCAGGAAATCCTGGACCAGCATGCCGGATCCAAAAAAGAGTAAACACAAATTTAGAGAAAAAAAAAGGGTGCCGGTAAAGGCACCCTTTTTTTTTATTTGTTTTTAAGATGTTTCTCCAGGAAACGGTCTTGTTCCCATAAAAGATGTAGGATATTCTCCTTGGCAGCATAACCGTGGCTCTCCATTGGAAGGATCACCATCCTTGCAGGAGCTCCCAAACCTTTCAATGCCTGGAAGTAACGCTCAGTCTGCATTGTAAAGGTGCCCGAATTATTATCG
>SABC01000341.1 GCA_009929175.1 Bacteroidia bacterium
GTCATTATGGTCTCTCTCGGCATCGCAAGATCCCTTAACGATTTACCTCACTATTTCAGATTTCCTCTCTCCAGACCATATACTTCCCCTGACGGGACTGTGTATGAAAGGCTGGAGGTCCATATACGCAATTACGATCCTACTTTTGCTCCTAAGGGTAAAACCTCTGTTACCCTGAGCTTTTTTACTAAAGAGGGTAAGTTCTGGATTGACCTCCGGAAAAGTGACAGAAATCTTTATGAACAGTATAAGAGAGATCTGGCGGAGAATATGATTGTCGAGCTGGATAAAAAGCTTGGAGATATAAGAGAGAAGATAGAGGTTACAGATGTTGCGACTCCTGCAACATATCAAAGATATACAGGGAACTGGCAAGGGGCCGCCCAGGGTTGGTTCCCGGGCAGTAATCTTGTGGCAAAATCTCCAGTAGGCATAGATTTGCCGGGTTTAAAGGAGTTTTATTACACAAGCCAGTGGTCAATACCGGGAGGAGGTTTACCCTCTGTCCTGAAAGCATCGCACGATCTGGCACAGAAACTCATGCTTAAATACAAAAGTTGAATCATTTTTTGTTAATTTTGATTCACATTAAACTGCTCCCGAAAATTGTCAGAACTATGAAATCCTTATTTAAAACAAGGTTTGGTTGCCTGTTGCTTTTAATAGCTCTCATAGCCCCATACGGTTGTAAAGAGAAAAAAGCCGGAAGTGAGGTTCAGGGTAATTTCAATGACACTATCCCTGCCGGTGAATATAAAGGAAAGGAACTTCGCAAAGTGACCTTTCTACCATATTGGGTTGCAACTGCTCAGTTTGCAGGGTATTATGTGGGTATCGAGAAGGGAATATACCGTAAATACGGCATAGACCTCTCTATTATTCCATTTAAACCGGTTGTCACATCCACAACTCCTATCTCAACAGGAGAGGCTGATTTTGCGGCATTGTGGCTTGCAAATGCCATTGAGCTTAAGGCAAAGGGTACTGATATCGTCAATATTGCAC
>SABC01000020.1 GCA_009929175.1 Bacteroidia bacterium
ATGTGGTCCAGTTTGGGGTTTTGCTGGCAGTGATAGTGTTTTTGATTCCGTTGTCTTTCAACGCTGTTGGCGGGGTTGGCGAGTTTATAAACAGAGCATCCGAAATACCCGGCTTCTTTTCGGGAACCTCTCCGACTTATACCTGGGTATGGCTGGTTTTATGGTTGTTCCTCAATGTGGCAATGATCGGTGGAGACTGGCCGTTTGTGCAACGTTACATTAGTGTACCCACAGTAAAGGATGCAAAGAAAAGCACTTACCTGATCGGGATTTTTTATTTCCTGACTCCCCTGATATGGTACCTGCCCACAATGATTTACAGGGTTATGGAGCCGGGACTCGCACTTGATGTAGATGCAGCAACCATGACATACAACGGAGAACACGCCTACGTGAACATGAGCAAAATGGTACTTATGAGCGGTATGGTCGGGATGATGCTCGCAGCGATGCTGTCGGCCACCCTCAGCAACGTATCGGGCATACTGAACGTATACGCTAATGTATTTACCTACGAAATCTGGGGAGCCAACAAAAAGAACAAAAATGCCGATGAGAAAAAACGCATTAAGGTTGGCCGCCTTTTCACACTCTTCTTTGGACTTTCAATTATAATTATTTCCATGCTTGTCCCCTTTGCGGGGGGAGCCGAAAGGGTGGTGGTGACTCTGTTGACAATGGTTATCTGCCCTCTCTACATACCTTCTATCTGGGGGTTGTTCTCAAAACGTCTCAGCGGGAACCAACTGCTTTGGTCCATGGCTATTACCTGGATTTTGGGCTTTACCGCCAAATTCGCAATACCTGCCAGTATCTTAAGCGGGAGTCTGCTTGAATCCATAAGCGGTTTGATTCTTCCTGTAATCATATTGACAATCATGGAAATATGGTCTGCACAAAAAGGTTTGACCAACACCGGATATGAGCAAATCAGTGATTATACCGACCCTGCTGCCCATGTAGAACCAGATCTTGATATGAAGAAGGCCGTTAAAGGTTACTCCCACATGGCTATGGACGTATTTTGCATAACCTTGGTATTCATTGCTGTAATGCTCATAGGCCTTATGATGGCAGGCGATGCTAAAACCATGGCAGTAAAGAATATAGTTCTATGGTTTATAGGTTCCATCCTTTTAATCGTAGCTGCATACTCTGCATACAGAATTACAGAATGGAGGAAGAGATGAAAAAAACACTTTGGATTTTTATAATGATGATTGTTGCCTTGCCGGGAATGCAAGGGCAACAGTTGGTGGAACCCGAGCAGGGTTATGATTGCTCAGTGTGGATGAGCAAAGGCGATATCCATAACTCCAAGGGCAAGAAGATAAGCCAACAGGGTATGGAAATGTGGGGTGACTATATTTTCTCCCTGATGGACAAAGGTTATGTTAATGTCTACAGTTTCTCGAAGAGGGACTCCCTTCCGTTGGCCAAGTTCAAGCTCGCCTCATTCAGGGATGACAATCATGCCAACAACGCAAGTTTTGGGGTAGAAACCAAACCCGGTGCAAGTTTTCCCCTTTTGTACGTCACCAACGGCAAAGTAGGAAGTGAAATCGAATGGACTTGTTTCGTAGAAAGTATTACAAAAAAGGATAATCGGTTCAGTTCAGAAATAGCACAGACAATTATCCTTGACGGCAGCGACTGGGAATCGAAAGGTTATACCGCCATTTTTGGTGCACCTGCCTGGATGGCAGACAGGGAGCGTGGTTTCCTTTGGGTTTTCTCTGCACGTAAACGTACCATTCTTAGTGTAACCAAGAACGCATCGGAAAACGAGTATGTAGCAACCAGGTTCCGCATTCCATCACTGTCGGAGGGGAACGAGATCCGGCTTTCCGGTAAGGATATTCTTGACCAGGTGGTTTTCCCTTTTGATGTTTGGGCTACGCAGGCAGGAAGCGTAAATGATGGTAAGATATACTACTGTTTTGGCTTTGGGAATAAATACGAGATAACTACTTCCAGGATAAGAGTATACGATACTGACAAAAGGGTAATCAGCAACCGGTATGAGCTTGAGCAAGAGATTCCGGAAGAGTTGGAGGACCTTGTAGTACGGGATGGATGGATGTACGTGAATACAAACAGTCCGCTCATCTACAAAATATCCATGCCAAAGACCAAGGGGAAGACAGGTGATATTTCAAATTGCAAAAAGTAAACAAAAAATTACTTAACAACACATAAACTAAAACGGGAATGAAACTTAGAAAAATCATCCTAGCAGGTCTTGCGATATTGACGCTTGCATCCTGCCAGAAAGACCCAGAGCCGTTTATGACGCTTTCTTCAAAGAAAGTCAGCGTTGCAGCCGAAGGTGGCTCTTTGTCTTTCGACTTGTCTGCCAATGTGTACTATCGTGTACTGGTAGACGATACCTGGATGTCCATCACGGACAAAACCGAGGCCGGAGATATTACGACCTTCAATCTCACCATTGCTCCAAATTCCGAAACCCTACCCAGAGAGGGTGTCATAAGGTTTATCGGCGATGGTGTTACTCCACTTAAGCTAACTGTTAACCAGTCCGGAATAGTTCCGAGGGGAGTAAATCCCTCTTCAATCACAGTTGAACCCGAATCAACGAGTGCTAAGTTTACAGTACTTGGAGATAAAGCATGGACAGCAAGCAGTTCAAATCCCGAATTCAACCTCAGTGCCACGAGTGGTGTGGGAGAGATGGAAGTCAATGTCTCATTCCCCGCAAACGAGGGGTACACGGAGAAAACTGCAACAATAAATGTAACTATCGCCGGGGAGAATTATACAGTATCCATCACTCAAAAAGCACTTGGAAAACCTCAGGGAATCCTGGCAGACTGGGCACTGAATACGATCAAAGCAACCACCAGCGAATTCTTTGCGGATGCTACCCTGCAGACTACACCGGGAACCGGGGGCAAATACATTCCGGCTAGTACCGGCAACGGAAAAATTGAATACTACGCTTGTGAGAGACCTTCGGAATACGTTTTAAAGAGTGGTTACAACTGTAAGAGACTTGTTGGTGGCAACGGAGACCCGTATGTTGAGGGAACAATTGTCGGAGACTACTGGTACATAACCGGTGAATATGTGAGGGAGATTCCGGATGGGACTGCCATAGATTTTTACTTTGTTACCAAGTTCGGTACCTATGTGTCCAATTACTGGATGGTTGAGTATCTGGATGGTGATACATGGAAACCCGCGTTACCGACCAGCACTATTACTGAGACAGCAACCGTAAGCGGAGCAACCGGGGAACCCCTCGCAACTCCTTACTCTGCAGAGATAACCTACAATGTTGCAGGTACCTTTGACGCTTCTAACAACGGTGCTTACATTGCAGTTCAGGGAACTTTCACAACGTCTGTTCCTATGAATGCTATTAAACTCAGGTTTAGTCCCAGCGGGAGGGTTGGCTTCAAAGATGGAAAGTACATCGATGTCATAAATCAAAGTAACCAATCCCGTTTCTCTGCACAACACCCCAGCAATCCGGACGGAACAGCTGTAAAAGAATACAACGAGCATGTAACACTCAAATTTTCAGAAAAATGATAAAGAGTACAATATTAACAATAATCCTTGCTGTTATCATGCCATTTACAGCATTTTCCCAAGTTACTTTAAAGGGAACAGTTAAGGATGCGATTGGTCCGATCGCAGGAGCCATGGTCCTGAACCATAAAAACGGGATTAGGGTATCTACAGACCAGAATGGCGGTTATACAATCGAGGGGGTAAGCAAAGGTGACACCCTGGAGGTCTCTTGTTTGGGTTATTCTACAAAGAGCGTTGTCTGGAATGGCGTGGAACCATTTATAATCGTAGTGGAAGAACAAAGCTTTGAACTTAATGAAACAGTTGTGATCGGTTATGGATCTGTCAAGAAAAAAGACCTTACCGGCTCAGTTGGTGTTTTGAACAGCAGTATCCTTGAACAACAGAGCAAATCACAATTGTCGCAGAGTTTGCAGGGAACAATTCCAGGTCTTGTGGTAACCCGTTCCAGCAGTATGCCGGGGGCAAGTGCCTCAATACAAATCCGTGGTGTTACCACAATCTCTGATTCCAGCCCGCTTATCCTGGTCGACGGGATGGCCGTCAATAACATTGACAACGTTTCTGCCGATGATGTTGAGCAGATAACAGTCCTGAAAGATGCAGCATCTGCTTCCATATATGGTGCAAGGGCAGCTGCCGGAGTAATACTCATAACAACAAAACAAGCACGTGAAGGTGATGTGCAAATAGGTTATAATGGGGAGGTTTCTGTAGTAAAGGCAACAGAATTTGCAAACTACCTTACAGATCCTTATAACTACATGACCATGTTCAACGAGTATAAATGGAACGATGCAGGGAATCCGGAAGGCGGCGACTATCAGCAATATGCACGGGAATACATTGAAAGTTACAACAGTAACTTTGCCCTTGACCCTATCACTTATCCCAATTTTGACTGGAAGTCCAACATACTCAAAAATCAGGCTCTACGCCACAGTCACAATCTGACCCTCTCCTATGGCAATAAAGTTGTAAAAACAAGGGCATCCATCACTTATGATAAATCAGATGCTCTTTACCAGGGTTCAAACCATGAACGCCTTATGGCTCGTGTCCGTAACTCAATAAATTTTGCAAAAAACTGGTCAGCTTCGGTGGATTTTTCCCTAAAACATGCTGTTAAGAATGATCCCCAGACAGGAAGCCCAATAAAAGCAGCCAACATGTATCCTTCCATTTATGCAGGACTTTATCCGGATGGCCGTGTGGCTGAGGGTAAAACCGGATCCAATACGCTTGGGGCACTCCTAGAAGGAGGTAATCAAATCAATGGTAATGACTATATTACCGGTAAAATATCCCTAAGCTGGAAACCTTTTGAAGGTTTTGATATCACCGGGAACATGACTCCCACATACAGCTTTACAAAACAGAAAGATTTCATAAGAGCTGTCCCTTATTACGATGCATATGATACAGATGTCCTGCTCGGCTATGTGAGCGGATATACAGCAAATGGTTTGACCGAGGTTCGTGCAGATGCAAAGACATGGGAGACACAGTTGATTGCTACCTACGATAAGTCGTTCGCTAATTCCCACAACTTAAATATTATGCTTGGCTACGAAGATTATATGTACACCTACGAGTCGATGTCTGCAAGCACCAACGATATGGAGTTGGGGAACTATCCATATCTGGACCTTGCCAATACCAATAATCTCGGAGTCAGAGGGGGTTCGTATGAAAATGCATACCGCTCTTATTTTGGCAGGGTGATGTACAACTATCAAGGTCGTTATTATATGCAGTTGAACGCCAGGGGAGATGCCTCTTCCAGGTTCCACAAGGATTACAGATGGGGTTTCTTTCCCTCTGCATCGGTTGGCTGGGTTATCTCAAATGAAAATTTCATGCAAAACTTTACACCGGTCAACTACCTTAAACTTAGGGGGTCGATAGGTTCACTCGGGAATGAAAGGATCGGTAACTACCCATACCAGTCAAGCATTAACTTTAACAAGGCAATCATGTACGATTCAAATGGTGCTAATATTATTTCCCAGATGACCGGAGCACAGATTAATTATGCTGTACGTGATATAACCTGGGAAACAACTTACAGCTGGGATATTGGGTTGGATGCAACTTTGTTTGACCATCACCTTAATGTGACTGCTGATTACTATTTCAAAAAGACCAAGGATATGCTACTTGCTGCAGAAATACCAACTTTCACTGGATTTGAAGCTCCCGACCAAAATGTAGGAACAATGAATACCCACGGCTGGGAGGTGAGCATAGGATGGAAGGACAAAATCGGAGATTTTAGTTATTCGGTCAACGCCAACCTATCTGACTACAAGTCGGTGATGGGAGACCTGAGAGGTAAAATGGTATTCTACAGCGACGGAACCATCATCAAAGAGGGCGAAGAGTATCGTGCATGGTACGGCTATAAATCCCAAGGTTTATGGCAAACTAATCCAGAAGCTGGTGATGCAGTTATCATTGCAACAACCTCTGCCGGAGATGTAAGGTATGTCGATATTTCGGGTTCCGAAGGTACTCCGGATGGAATTATCAATGCTACTTATGACCGTACAATACTGGGCAGCTCACTTCCTCATTTCGTATTCGGAGGTGTTGTGAGCCTGGGATGGAAAAACTTTGGATTATCGGTTCTCTTCAACGGAGTCGGTAAACAAAAGAGCATGGTTACAGAGGATATGGTACGTCCTTTTGGCAGCCAATGGCTCTCTGCACCCGGTGTTCTCCACAAAAGTGACGGGACAAGGAACTATTGGAGTAATTACAATACCGATGAGCAGAACCAGAATGTCCGGTATCCCCGCCTGAGCTACACATCTGCCGAGAAGAGCAACTACGTGGCTTCGGATTACTGGCTAATGAACGGTGCGTATTTCCGTATCAAAAACATCAACCTGACCTACACTGTACCTCAACGGGTATTGGACAAGGCAGGAATCAAGGGCCTCAAGATCTTCTTGAATGCCGAGGATCCCTTCTGTTTTGATAACTATTTAAAAGGATGGGACCCCGAAGCAGGGCCTTCCACCTATATTGCAAAGACATTCACCCTTGGTGTTGACCTTAATTTCTAATGATCATGAAAAAGATATTATACATCCTATCGGCAGGGATCATGCTTTCAATAAGCAGCTCCTGCGCAAAACTTGATCTCAACCCGCTTTCGGAAGCATCCAGCGAAAACTGGTACTCCGATCCAACAGAGCTGGTTATTTCACTTAACGACTTTTACCGCGATTACCTTTGGGAAATTGAGAGTGGTTACTGGACAGACCGTCGTACAGATGATTGGAACCAGAGAGATTACATCTACGAGCTTGCAAACGGAAGTGCTGTGAGCACCTGGAGTTATAACTCCTACTGGACTAATACCTACAAAGGTATCAGCCGGGCAAACAGGATTCAGGAGTCTGTGGAAAAGTTGAGGGATAAGTATTCCGACTCCGAACTAAATCCGCTTTTGGCAGAGGCTATGTTCTTTAGAGCATACTTCTATTCACGACTGATTACTCTTTATGGGGATGTTCCTTTTTATACCGGATATTTATCCATAGAAGAGGCATTTAAAATGGGTCGAATTTCTAAGGATGAGATTATCAAGCAGATATACGAAGATTTTGACTATGCAGCCCAATACCTGCCCGAGGATAACAATGCTCGGAATGTTACACGCGTAAACAAAGGTGCAGCCCTGGCTCTCAAAGCCCGGTGGGCTCTGCAGTTTGGTGATTACCAGACAGCACTTTCGGCTGCTGAAGCATGTATCAATCTTGGAAAATATAAACTCCACCCTGACTTCGGGGCGTTGTTCCGCGACAAAAATATCAACTCCGAAATCATATTTGCAATCCCTCACTCTGCAAGTCTTGAACTCACCTCTTCGGGTCAGCCGAATGTGCAGAGCATAAGGAGTTTTACTCTTAGGACTGCCGGAGGAACTGCTACAGCCCAACCATCCTGGGAATTGCTGGCTGCATTTGATTGCACTGATGGTAAGCCGATAGATGAATCTCTTTTGTTTGACCCGCATGACCCGTTCAAAAACCGCGACCCCCGCTGTAATGAGACATTTGTTGCACCCGGAACTGCTGTTTACGGATTTATATTCGATCCAAGTCCGGGAACAATCAATGTTCTGAACGTCAACACAGGAGCAATGGTCAGGAACAAAGACAACAAAGTGAATGACCAATATGCTGCATATAACAGCTGTAGCCTTAAGAAAGGGGCTCAGGACGACTGGATCTCTACCTTTAATGATAATCCGACTGTAGTAATGCGTTATGCCGAAGTGCTGTTGATTTTTGCCGAAGCAAAAATTGAACTTAACCAGATAGATGCAACGGTACTAAATGCTATCAACGATGTGCGGTCCCGTGCCTATGGAGTATCCAGGGGGCAGGTGAGTGCATATCCTGCTGTGACGGGCAATGACCAGACAGAACTCCGCCGTCAGTTGCGTAAAGAGAGACGTGTAGAATTCGCGTGGGAGGGTCGCCGTTATTTTGACCTTCTTCGTTGGGGCTGGCTGGAAAAAGCTTTCAGTCACAATATGTATGGACACCTTAATCAAGGAGCAATAAAGGCTTACTATGATGCAGGCAACTGGTTTTGGCCCGAGGCTCCCGAGATTGACGAAGATGGCTTTGCCAACTTTGCCCCCATGTTCGAAAAAGGGTATATAATGCAATACGGTGAGCGTAAATTTGATCCAAAATCATATTTATGGCCTATACCTAATACTGACATTTTAATCAATAATAATATTAATCAAAACGCTGGATATTAGTAGCTATGAGTGTAGATGAAATACTGTTGAGGAGCAGGTATACTCCTTTGAAGAATATTCTTTCATACGATATTTTCAACACCGGCCTAAACGGCTGGATGACATTAATGCCAAATTTCACGGAGTATCCTGACTTTGATGTTCCAAAAACCCTTGTCTGCAAAGACCAGTGGCCCCCTGTTATGCTAAGCTCGGCAACCTTTCGTTACCCGGGGACGCACGGAGCAATGTCCGGGACCTATTCATTAAAGCTTTCCACACGGCCGGTGGCAGCACCTTATACAGAAATTCCTGCGGAGGGTTGTCTTGGTCATGCCATTAAACGCATGTCCTTCTACCGCCCGGGGAGCAGGTACCTACAGATGGAGTGCTGGTTCAGTTACACTGCCGAGCAGGATGTAATGGACGAGGATAACCGCCCTCAGCCGGGGCTCCACGAAAATTCCATCAGGGATTTTGGGATGGGCTTTGATATCCAGGTAAACGGTAAACGTTCACACGTTGGTCTCCGTTATCTGAATGCAGTCGATGGAAAACTGGTTCAAAAGTGGCAATATGAGCTCTCAAAAGAGGGGATTTCCGATAAGGAGTGGGCATTTGGTCTGGAAGGTGACTGGTGCAAGAAGGGTGTGGATCCATGGTGGTTCGGACGTAGGTACCCGAACGGGGACCATGATGGTTTCAAAGATCTTGCCGACGGGCATCAAAAGCTTATCTACAATGAGACAGACTGCAAGCTCAACTGGCAGTACATGCGCCTTAAGGTAGATACCGAGAGTCGCGAATATGTAGATTTCCAGTGTCAAGACAAGATTTGGGACATGAGAGGGATAAAATGTGATTTGACTGATGCATACCACCGCATTGATAATCTCATTAACCCATTGTTTTGGGTTGGTACCGATACCAACAGACGAGTTTTCCTTTATATTGATTCAGTAGTAGTTTCTCAAGAGTAATATGAAAATGTTTAATGATTCTCACCTTGAGGTGAAAAAATTCTTCTCAGGTGCTTTCGAAACCCACCCGTATGAGGTGGGATGGGCCGATGAGGCCATATTCTTTGTGATGGTTCAAAAAATCAAAGATGATCCCACATTCACAGCCCAGGTGCAATTGTCCCAGGATGGCGTACATTGGGCATCCGACGGAAGCAATCCTGTTTCGGTCAAGGGCTTAGGATTACATGTTATAAAAGTTCAGCCCAATTTTGGTAATTACCTCCGCCTTGCCGTCAATATCACAGGTGGGGAGATGTTCCTAAACTTACATATATCATGCAAAGGATAAGGTTAATATTAATTTCGATTATTGTTTCGTTACCGGTATTTGGATGCGGGAAGGAGGGTGTAAAGCCCTCCCCGCCCGACATTCACCAGCCAGGTAACGGATCGGAGCTGGGAAGCCAGGTTCCGGCATGGACCAGCGGCGTGCTTGACATCCATTTCATCAACACAACTGACGGCGAAAGCATATTTGTAATCTTCCCCGACAAGACGCAGATGCTCATCGATTGTGCCAGCTCTGCAGCAACTACGGGAAAGGCAGAGATGGACAAAAGGTGGAACCCGTCAGAGCTTGGCAGCACTCTCATTACAGCTTACATCCGTAAATGTATGGAGTGGACCGGCAACAAGACATTGGATTATGCAGTTTTAACCCACTTCCATAATGACCATTTTGGCGGTTTTGACTCCAAGTATGCAATGTCACCAACAGGCGGCAACTACAGGCAATATGGCTACGCCGAGATTCTGGATAAATTCAATTCGTCAGAAGGTTACAAGATAGGTAAACTGGTGGACAGGGCCTATCCTGACTATAATTATCCTTTTGACCTGGTTGCAAAGTCGAGCAATTACAACGGAGTAGCTAATTATGTAAATTCCGTAAGGTGGCATGTGGCAAATAAGGGAATGAAGGCTGAGATTTTCAATTCGGGAAGTAACAGCCAGTTTGCTCCTCTCTATAACGCTGCTCAATATTCATCTTTCAAGGTTCAAAACATTGCAGTAAACGGGGAGATTTGGACGGGTTCAGGCACATCTGTTACAAAGACATTCCCTGCACTGGAGGATATCCAGTGTACATTTGATGCCAACGGACGCGAAAACCTACAGAATGCCGATAACTGCCCTGAGGAAAACCATAATAGTGCCGTAATGAAAATATCCTACGGAAAGTTTGATTTCTATACCGGAGCCGATATGCAGTATGACGGCAGATCTTCCAGAAGCTGGAAAGATATTGAGCTTCCGGTTGCAAGGGTCGTAGGTCAGGTGGAGGTTATGAAGGCAAACCACCATGCAGTAACCAATACCAACCAGGATGAGGCAGTGAGGGCTCTAAACCCTCAGGCTGTCGTGATTGCCAGCTGGCAGGACCTCCATCCGCGCACACTTGTATTGGAGTCTATGCAATCCTCTGCACCAACTGCCGATTTTTTTGTCACCAACTTTGTGACTTCGCCAAGGTCCGATAAAGAGATTTCCAGTGCCGTTGCTGCCCGCGTAAAGGGGAAAAACGGGCACATATTGATCCGCGTATCGGAAGGCGGAGATGAATATAAAATTTATACACTATCTGACTCAGACGGGAAGATGATAGTCAAAAATATATCCGGACCATATAAAAGCAGGTAATGATGGAATATGATGTCATTGTGGTTGGTGCTGGCCCTGCCGGGCTTTGTGCTGCAGTTGCAGCCTCCCGGCAAGGGGTCCGGGTTGCTTTGATAGAGCGTTACGGGATTCTGGGCGGTAATCTTACTGCAGGTTATGTTGGTCCTATTCTGGGGAGTGTCGGAGAGGGGACCATGAGGGATGAACTCTGTTCTCTCCTTGGGGTGATGGAAAACGACTGGATAGGGGAAAAGGGTGTGGCCCACGATTTTGAAATGGCTAAACTTGCTATTGCAGAGTGGATTGCTTCTGAAAAAGGAATTGATGTTTTCCTGCAGACCAGCATATTTGATGTGATCAAGAGCGATAATGTGGTCAAAGGAGTTGTATGTGCTTCAAATGAAGGCCCTTTGAACTTCGAGGCTCCTGTAACCATAGATTGCTCTGGTGATGGAATAGTTGCATTCCTGGCAGGTGCCCAGGTAGAGAAAGGAAGGGAAGATGGACTGATGCAGCCTGTTACCCTGGAGTTTACCATTGATGGTGTGGACGAGAGCAAAGGTCTCGTTTGTATAGGCGATGTGGACAATGTACAGATGAATGGTGTGCGATTTCTTGATTGGTGTAAGAAAATGGCCGAACAGGGGGTTATTCCTCAAACCATTGCAGCTGTCCGTCTCCATCCTTGTGTCCAAATGGGGCGTAGACAGGTTAACACTACTCAGGTAAACAAAGTTGATATGACATGTGTGCAACAGATATTCCCGGCAGATCTCGAACTGCGTCAACAAATCCGTCTTTTGACAGGATTCTTGAGGGAGCATTTGCCGGGTTATCAAAACATCAATGTTATTGGAAGCGGGAGTACCACCGGGGTACGTGAAACCCGCCGTGTAGCAGGAGACTATATGATAGATGCCCAAGAGCTTGCATCAGGGTGCCGTTTTGAGGATGTGATTGTTCACAATGCCAATTTCATTGTGGATATCCACAATCCCGAGGGAGCCGGCCAAGCTGACGACCATATCCAATATTGCAAGCCATACGATCTGCCCTACCGATGTTTCCTTCCCAAAGGGTTGGAGGGAATAATGGTTGCAGGCCGCTGCATCTCGGGCACACACCGTGCCCATGCATCGTATCGTGTAATGTCAATATGTATGGCAATGGGAGAGGCTGTCGGAATAGCTTCGGCTTTGTCTGCCAAACGGAGTTGTACACCAAGGGAGTTGGATGTGAAGGAATTACAGTCAGTTATGATAAATTTAGGAATTGGGTTGTTTGATTGATTTATAAAAAAGAATGAGGCAGGTAGTTTTAGTAAAACCAAAGGTGTTGGAGTTCCGGGAGGTGCCGGAACCAAATTCAAGGGATTTGGGAGAGCATCAATTGCTGCTCAACATAAAGAGGATTGGTATATGTGGTTCCGAAATCCACTCCTACCATGGGTTGCATCCTGCAACTTTTTATCCTGTGATACAGGGGCATGAATACTCTGCCCGTGTAGTAGCAGTGGGAGGGGGTGTGGTTGGTGTTAACCCCGGAGATTTGGTCACAGTGAGGCCACAGCTGGTATGTGGGGAGTGCAATCCTTGCCGTCGTGGCCAATACAATGTTTGTGAAAACTTGCGTGTACAGGCTTTCCAGGCAGACGGGGCTGCTCAGGACTTTTTTGTCGTTGACCAGGAGAGGGTGGTAAAGCTGCCTGCCGGGATCTCTTTGGATTACGGGGCGATGGTTGAGCCTGCTGCCGTGGGTGCCCACTCTACACTCAGGGCCGGCAATTTGACCGGGAAAAACGTGGTGGTTACGGGAGCTGGTGCAATCGGCAACCTCGTTGCGCAGTTTGCTATTGCAAAAGGAGCGAAAAAGGTGCTCATAACCGATATAAGTGACCTGAGGCTGGAGATAGCCAAAAAGTGTGGAATAGCCAATACCCTCAATGTTTCCAAGACTCCGCTCAAGGAGGGTATAGCGGAAGTTTTCGGGAGTGAGGGATTCCAGGTGGGCTTTGAAGTTGCCGGAGTGGAGTCTTCTGTGAGGTCATTAATGGAATGCATAGAAAAGGGAAGCACTATTGTAATTGTGGCTGTGTTCGGGAAAGACCCGGCTTTGAGTATGTTCCACCTGGGAGAGCATGAATTGACATTGAAAGGGTCCATGATGTACAGGCATGAGGATTTCGAAACAGCCGTGGAGATGATTGGCCGGGGAGAGATCAACCTCGAACCTCTTGTTTCGGACAGGTTTCCATTTGAAGATTATGATAAGGCCTACGCTTTCATAGACAAAAACAGTGCAACAACAATGAAGGTTATAATCGATCTGGAACAGTGATGGAAGACAAAACGATTATCGGAATAGGTGAGATTGTCTGGGATATGCTACCGGCCGGGAAACAGTTAGGCGGTGCTCCTTTGAATTTTGCATACTTTGCAAAAGAGCTTGGTGCCAAAAGCTATGCAATCAGTGCAATAGGAAATGATGAGCTAGGCCAAGAGGCTTTTCAAAAATTGCGTGGAACGGGAGTTGATATGAGCATGCTCCAACGCAACCACTTCCCTACGGGCAGGGTGTTGATAACAATTGATAGTGAGGGTGTTCCCAGCTATGATATTATAGAGAATGTTGCCTGGGACCAGATTGAGTGCTTGTCCGGAGGGCTTGGGCTTTTAAACCAAGCCGATGCAATATGCTGGGGATCATTGGCGCAACGCTCCGAAACATCTAAGAAAAACATCCTTAGGATGCTTGATGCGGCTCCTGAGAGTTGCCTTAAAGTTTTTGACATTAACATACGCCAGCATTACTGCGATAAGGATATTGCAGAGCAGTCACTTGCAAGGGCGGGAGTCCTCAAGCTAAACGACCAGGAGCTTTTGCCGGTAAGCGAAATGTTCGCTCTTACGGGAGACGAGGAGCGCAAAATGGTTTCCCTTATAAAAATGTTTGACCTCAAGGAGATTGTATATACCCAGGGTGCTCTGTGCAGTGATGTGTATGATAGTTCTGGATTGTGCTCCAGGGTTATGACCCCAAAAGTCAAGGTGGCAGATACTGTCGGAGCAGGCGATTCTTTTACTGCAGCTTATGTTATATCACGCCTCAATGGCTTGGATGTGAGAAGTTCCCACGAGAAGGCGGTTGAGGTCTCTGCCTTTGTTTGTACCCAAAATGGTGCAATCAATCCTCTGCCCCAAAAAATAATTTAAAAAAGTGATGATAATTCATGTACGATAGGAATACCCTTTCTGTGGGGATAGTCCACTTTGGTGTTGGTAACTTTCACCGGGCTCATCTCCAATATTATAATAATTTGCTCATGGAACACGAAGACCAAAGGAATTGGGGGGTGTTCGGAGCTATGATTATGCCGTCGGATGGCACTTTGTACTCTGCATTGAAAAGCACAGAAGGTACTTACAACTTAATTGAATGTTACCCTTCCGGTGAAAGAAAGAGCCATTCAATCAGATCCTTGACTGGGTTATGCTGGGGAGAGGAAGATCCGTTGCCAATAATTGAACAGATTGCTTCTCCCGGGACAAAGATTATCACCCTCACAATAACCGAAGGAGGTTATGTTGTGAACACAGCCCGACCCAAATCGGTTTTTTGGTATGTAGCACAGGGGTTAAGGCAGAGAATGATTGCAGGCCTTCCTATAACAATACTCTCCTGCGACAACCTGCAACATAACGGGAAGGCTGCTGCCAAAGCCTTTTTGTCATATTTTGATGAGTTCTTTCCCGAAATTGCCTCCTGGGCCAGGGAGAATGTTTCATTTCCAAACTCCATGGTTGACAGGATAACTCCTGCTACCAAGGCAGGAGAGACAACCGATGTGTATTGCGAAGATTTTATACAGTGGGTTATAGAAGATAATTTTATTGCCGGGAGGCCTGCATGGGAAAGGGTAGGTGTACAATTCACCAATGATGTTACTCCGTATGAAAACATGAAGCTAAGCTTGTTGAATGCTTCCCACTCACTTCTTTGTTATCCTGCATACCTAGAGGGGTTCAAAAAGGTTGACTCTGTTATGGCTGATCCACGTTATGTCAAACTTATACGTGATTTCATGGACGAGGATGTTACTCCATTTGTCCCTGTTCCGGAGGGTATAAATCTTTTTGATTATAAAGAAGAACTGTTGTCAAGGTTTTCTAACCCAGCCATCAGCGACCAGGTATCCCGACTCTGCGGGGACGGAATATCCAAATTTGCGGTTTACATTGTCCCAACTATGGCAAAGATGATTGCAACAGGGATGGAGGTTAAACGGCTGGCATTTCTCCTGGCAAGCTATTATAAATATCTAAAGTACGGGAAAACTGAGACAGGGGAGATAATTGAAATATTTGAGCCGCATATTACCGATAGTGATAAATTGATTCTGGACAGTGAATCCCGTCTCGGATTTTTTGAACTTTCCCCTTTTGCATCACTCGGACTTAGGAACCATCCTGCCTTTGCCGTTCAGTATGTATACTTTGCAGAGCACAGCGTAGCCGAAGGTCTCATAGCTTTGGAATCTTAATTGATACCGTATTTAGCCAGAATCTTTTTTACGGGTTTTTCAATGGATCGGGCCCACAATGAATAGCCGTAATCGTTCGGATGAGTCCCGTCTACCGAAGTTTCATGGTTGTCAGATGCATTTGGGGTAATGAGGTATACATGTTTGTACTTAGCTTTCTCCCTGCCGTTTTTAATTTCCCGGAACAACTCTTCCACTGCCTGTGCCTTTGCAGCTTCCCTCATATCCAGTGCTGTGTCAAAGTTCCTCCTTTCACGATATATAGTCCTCTGGAAAATCAACGGCTTACCGGGATGAGCTTTGATTAGTCTGTCGATGAATGGAATAAGACGTTCCCTGATGGTGTCTGAAACGGGATTGGAAAAGGTGTCAAATATAAAGGCATCGGCTTCAATAGCTTCTAGAACGGTAGTATAGTAGGGCTGCATCATGCAACGGCCGCTTGCTGCAATCGAGACAATCTGTAAGCCTGTGTTGCGCATGAACTGCATGGGCCAGCTCATACCCGCACGGCTGGTGCTAACACCTTGGGTAAAAGAGGAGCCGTATACAGCAATACGATGGCGGAAATCAGACCCGGCAGGTTCTATTGAAGCATCCATGTCTATCCCTATTTTACATGAGTGAACCTCTGAATACATAGGCATATAGAGCATAAAGTCATGTTGGCTTCCATCCATGTTTTCAATAAGGGTGAACGTATCAGTTTCTCCTTTTTTGTACTGCTTGTTTGCACCGCTGGCAGCATACTGCCACTCCCCTTTATTGTTTTTAATGTATAGGTCATATCCTTTAAAAGCAATCGGCATTGTCGAGACCGAATTGTAAACATAACCCCATTCGGTAGATATGGTTATTTTGGTAGTATTGCTCTTAAACAGCACCGCCATACCCACAGGACACCGCACCTGTCTGTTCTCGGTAGTGTTGAATCCTTTGAAAACCAATGTGTCTACACGATGGTAAGGGTTTGGTGTACCGGGAAAAGGTTTACCAATAAGGTTCAGATCACTGGCCTCGGTGTATCTGACTTCCTGAGCCCTCAATGAGAAGAACGCAGCAACCAGAACAAAAGAAAGGATAAGCTTTTTCATAGTAAAAATTTATACCGTAAAGATAGTAATTTTCCCTGATGCATCCCTCGGATAAATTAACATGTTATTGAAAATGAATGTATTCCATTAACGACCTCATTATATGAGAGATGTTAATTTATCCGAGGGATGCGTCGTTTTGCTGCAAGCCTCAGCAAACCAAGTAGTTGTTAATTTATCCGAGGGATGAAATAAAAAGTGCCGGGGGACCGGCACTTTTTTATTCGATGGGGGGGTTATTTGGCGATGGTCATTTCGTCGATGAGGTGTTTGGCTCCGCCAAATTTCTCTATTATGAAGAGGGTGTAGCGAATGTCTACGTTGATGCACCTTTGGAGGTTTGGTTCAAAGATGATGTCGCCGCTCATAGCTTCCCAGTTGCCGTCAAAGGCAGTGCCGATTAAATGTCCATATGCATTGAGGACGGGGCTTCCTGAGTTCCCTCCCGTAATGTCGTTATTGGAGATGAATGCCACCGGCATCTCTCCGTTTGCCATTGCATACATACCGTAGTCCTTGTTCCTGTGGAGCTCTTTCAGTTTTTCGGGAACCACGAACTCCCAGTTGTCGGGATCCTCTTTTTCCATTACACCGTTAAGGGTCGTGACAAAGTCATACATGACGGCATCCCTTGGGGAATAGTCCAATACTTGGCCATAAGTCATACGCATTGTGGAGTTTGCATCGGGATACATAGCCATGCCTTTTTTCATTTCGAGCTGGCCGGCAATATAATCCTTGTGCCCCTGGGCATATGTTGCGTTTGCTTCCTGAAGCTGGGTTTGCAATACCGGCATAAGCGCAAAGATTGAGTTGCCCACAGCCAATGCAGGGTCATTAATTATTGCCTCAGGGTTGTTTTTTAAAGTGTTGTTGATGGATTCGAGGGAGGTAAACACAGAGCGGTCAAACATATCGTCTACAAATTTACCGATGTTGCCGCCAAACTCCTTATCCAATGTTTCGAAGAATGATGGCCTGTCGGCAGCCTCTACCTTGTTCATGTACACCTCTATCATTGCTTTGGCAACCTTCCTGTCGGTTGGGGCAGAGTAGTTTTTGAAAAAATTTTCGACCCGGCCCTGCAACGCAGCAGTTATCTGGGCTGCCCTCTCCTTGTTGCCATCTTCCAATGCTTTGGCAACACCGGCATAATGGTTTGCCACAGCAGTCAATTCGATGTTGCCCAAGGCCTCTTGCAGGTACCTGAGAAGGTATGTGGGCCTCTCCCTTTTTGCAACAGCCGAGTTGATGTTTTCCAATGCCTTGCCGTATTTTGCAATGCGCTTCTTATCTTTTTGTACCCATTCGGCAAAAGCCTTCTCTTCGGCAGCCCTTCTCTCTTCTACATCGAGTTTTGCAAAGGTCTCATTCATACCGGTTGCCTTTTTCCAGAAATTGGAAGAACTGGCATATTTGCTGGAGTATTGCAGACGTACTTTTGGATCGGCCAGCATATCCTCCATAAGTACATTCTGGCGAACTGTCCTCACATGGATCACGTTTTCATTGATCACATCACGGGTTTCCGCAACCTCTGCAGAGGTCATGAAACGGCTGGTCCGGCCAGGGTAACCGATAATCATGGCAGGGTCGCCCTGCTCAATGCCTTTAAGTGAGATTGTAAGGTGCTTTTTGGGAATATACGGCTTGTTTTCAGGAGAGTAGTCCGCAGGGTTGTTGTCCTTGCCGGCATATACCCTAAAGAGCGAGAAGTCTCCGGTGTGGCGGGGCCACATCCAGTTGTCGGTATCTGCTCCGAATTTACCGATTGAAGATGGGGGGGCACCCACAAAACGAACATCGTTGTAGGTTTTTGTAAGGATGAGGTAGTAGCTGTTGCCTCCGTACATTGAGGTAACCCTTGCACGTACAAATTGGTTGTCCTTAACCGCATTGTCGGTAATCTGCTTTACAGCCTCTTCGATTGCCTTGGTGCGCTCCTCTTCGGTTTTGGCTTTGGAGGCAGCCTTTTCGATCTCCTTTGTAACCTCTGTGAAACTTTCCAGGAAAGTTACCGAAAGGCCGGGTGACGGCAGCTCCTGCTGGCGGTTCATGGCCCAAAATCCATTTTGCAGATAGTCGTTTTCCACAGTGCTGAGCCTTTGGATTACTCCGTAGCCACAGTGGTGGTTGGTCAAAAGCAAGCCTTCGGCCGAGATGATCTCTCCTGTGCAACCGCCACCGAAATGTACGATTGCATCTTTGAGACTGGCGTTGTTGATATCATAAATATCTTTTGCTGTAAGCTTGAAGCCAATCTCATTCATCTTTTTCATATTGAGCTTCTCTATAAGAGGAAGCAACCACATCCCCTCGTCGGCCTTTACCGGCGCAAGGGAAAGTATGATGGCAAATAAAATTAAAAGAGCGGTTTTTTTCATTTTTTTTGTTAAATTTACTTGGTTTGTATGATGTTAGACAAAGATAAATAATTCTTGCATTTTTCAAACTATCGGGGGCATGTACAAAATACTCATCATAGTAGATAAGTTCAAAGGGAGTCTCACAGCCCGTGAGGTGAGCTCAATCATTACCGGATCCTTTGCCACCGTGCTGCCGGATGCCAAGATTACCGCTATTCCCTTGGCAGACGGGGGAGATGGTACTATAGATGCCCTGGAGCACTTTGGGAATGAGGTGATTCCGATAGAGACAGTGGATCCCTTGGGCAAGCCTGTTACTGTGCCTGTATTGAGGGTCGGCAACAAGGTGTTGTGCGAAATGGCAAAATCGACAGGGTTGTGGAGTCTTTCAAAGGAGGAGCGGGATCCCCGCTATACCAGCAGCTATGGTTTTGGTGTGGTTATAGAGAAGGTTGCCAGGATGGGCTTCAATAAAATATTGCTGGGCATAGGAGGCAGTGCTACAAACGATGCCGGAGCAGGCATGCTGTCGGCCCTGGGCTTCCGCTTCCTGGATAAAAACAACCGCCCGGTTTGTGATAACGGTTTTGTAACCGGTTGCCGGATTGGTGATATATACCACATAGACGACACAAACGTTCCGGGTTACATCAGGAATTTGGAGGTAGAGGTTGCCTGTGATGTGAATAATCCCCTTACCGGGATTTACGGGGCAAGCCATGTGTACGGGCCGCAAAAAGGGGCCACTCCCGGTATAGTGGAAACCCTGGAAAGAGGCGTCGTTAACTTCGCAGGAGTGAGCAAAATGTGGTCGGGCAGAGACCTTACACAGATCTCCGGAGCCGGGGCCGCCGGAGGGGTCGGTTATGCACTTGCACTCTTCCTTGATGCAAAATTGCTTAGCGGATGGAGGCTGCTCTTTGACCTGCTTGGGGTGGAGGCCATGATCGGGGCTTCGGATCTTGTTATTACCGGCGAAGGAAGGGTAGACGGGCAGAGCCTGTCGGGCAAGCTATTGGACGGAGTGTTGCAAAGGGCGGGGCACCACAGGAAAAGGGTGTGGGTTATTTGCGGGGACAACCTGCTCACGGAAAGGGAACTGGAAATTGCCGGCGTGGAGAGGCTCTTTGCCATATCGGGGATCCAGCCGGTAAAGGAGGTGGCAATTGCAAAGGGCAGCCACTACCTTGAAAAAATTTCGAGGCATGCTGCAACTTTTTTAAAACCCTCAACGTCTAACGACCAAACAATTTAAAACCAAAAATCATGGAAGACGTTATTGCAGTTGCCAGTCCCTTTGTAGCAGGTATTTTGATAGTGCTTATTGTATTCATAAGCAAAACGCTCAGGGACAAGTCAAAGAACCAGGTAATCATGAAGGCTATCGAACACGGGACAGAAATCTCTCCTGAACTTTTCAAGGAGCAGCAAAGGAAACCGAAAGACCCGCTGACATCGGCCTTGGTGACCATAGGTGTGGGAATCAGTCTTTTCGTAGCCCTTTTCCTATTTTTTGACTACCAGGTGAAATTTGCCGCCTTTGGCTTTATCCCTTTGTTCATAGGGCTTGGACAGTTGACAGCATACCTGATAAACAAGAAGAATAACCAAAAGGAGAAATAAAAGCAAAAGTGACCAGGGCACAATTTGAACAAGAGGTAAGGATAAACCAGGAACCGCTGCGCCGGTTCCTGCTGAACCTCTGCTCGGGAAACTCTGCTTTGAGTGACGATATTGCCCAGGAGGCATTTATAAAGGCCTATATGAACATAGGTTCCTTTGCCGGAATGTCAAAGTTCTCTACCTGGCTGTTCCGGATTGCCTACAACTGTTTTTGCGACCATAAAAGGAAAACTGAGAGATTCGATTCTGTAGAGATAAGCAACACCCTCCACTACTCGATGGACGATACCGACGGCAGGTTCAAAAACCAGGAACTCTACATGGCTTTGGGTCGTTTGGGAGAAAACGAAAAAACATGTATATTGCTTTTTTACATGGAAGACAAAAGCATAAAGGAGATAACAGCGATAACGGGTATAAAAGAAAATACGGTCAAGTCCCACCTCTCGAGGGCAAAGGCTAACATAAGCGAATATTTAAAGCACACGGGATATGAAAGATCATGAAATAAAGAGGTTTTTTACCGATAACAAACAGTCAATCCCTGATTCAGGGTTCGAAAGCAGGTTGTTTGCAACTCTGGATTGCCTGCCTCAAAACCTGCCGGTCAAAAAGGAGGGCATTTTCAAAAAGAGATGGTTCATAATGTCGGCTTTTGCCACGGCCGGATTCTTGTTGTTTGTTCTTGCCGGAGGGTATTCCCAAATAGTTGACTCCCTGCTTACTTTTGGTGGAGGGTTAGAGGGGATTAAATCCCTGGAACCACAGGCTATTGTCTCTATGTTATTCCTCTTTTGCATGCTGTTTGGAATCGGCAAATTTGCCGTTGAATCCGAATGAGAGACGATGGTGAATCGTTACACCCAGTTTTTCTATGGCCTCCTTGTGTGCCTTTGTAGGGTAGGCCATGTTTTTTTCCCAGCCATAACCCGGGCACTCCTTGGCCAGTTCCAGCATATGGTGGTCCCTGTATGTCTTGGCTAACACAGAGGCAGCTGCGATTGATGCATATTTGCCATCGCCGCCAACTACACAAACATGCGGGACATCCTTGAATTTATGGAACCTGTTACCATCTACAATAATATGCTCCGGTGCCGGGTTAAGTTGTTCCAAGGCACGGTGCATTGCAAGGATTGAGGCATTCAGTATGTTCACCCGGTCAATCTCTTTGGCAGATGCTGTGGCAACCGCCCATGCAACGGCCTCTTTTTCGATGACCTTTCGCAGGAGTTCACGTTGGTTACAGGTTAGTTTCTTGGAGTCGTTCAAAAGCGGGTGGTAGAAATCTTTTGGCAAAATGACAGCCGCTGCAAATACCGGACCCGCAAGACAACCCCTGCCGGCCTCATCACAGCCGGCCTCGGCAATATGGTCCAGATAGGATTTTGCCAGTACTTTTTTAGTTGGGATGGATTTCATCTATGGCAAATATAGCCAAAATGCCTTTTAGTAGGATTTTTTTTGGCTATCCTGCAGCACTCCGATTATTTTGGTAAGGGATTCGACCTTGGCTCTCAGCACTGAGTTTTCCCCGTTGAATTCCTCTTGGTTTATCAACATCATTGTCCTTATCTGTTCAATCTCCCTCTGATGTTTTTTTTCCAATTCACGCACCCTCTCTTCGAACTCGCCTTTACCTGTCATTCCAAAAAGCAAATACTCAACCGAAATATTGAGTTCCCTGGCAATCAGGGGTAGCTTAGGATGTATCAGCCGGGTCTTTCCGTTCTCTATGTCGCCATAAGAGTTGGCCGAAATCCCGATCTTTCCGGCAAAGGTTTCCTGGGAAAAACGGTTAGCCAATCTGGCGCTCTTGATACGTTCTCTGATCTCGTCGCTGTTCATAAAACAAATATAATCCAGCAGATTGTTTTTTAATACCCAGGAAAAACAGGATTAAACCGGGTAAAAGTTGTGTATAAAAGGTATAAAATTCAAAAAAAGAAAAATCGACGACAAAAAAAGAAAATAATCACGGCAAAGCATGGTAGGTAGCGGCTTTTTGCCATAAGTTTGAAATAAAAAAATGGAAACAAAAATGGAAACAAAAATGCAAAATTTTAACATCACAGAGATGTTCGGGCATCTGATGGAAATGTCGCTGTTCCTCTCTCCGTCTGTAAACAGGAGGAGGATTGCTAAACTATGTGGCTGCAGTCCCGGGTTGCTGGATCAAAGTTTGAAGGAGGAGTTCGGTTTTACCTCAATGGAAATAGTCGCTCTCTACAGGCTCCAGTTTGCACGAAACCTCATGGCTTTGGGTGCAGGCTACAAGGATTTGTACAGGTACTCCGGATTCTCATCCCGCACGGAGATGGAGAGGGCTCTCAAGTATATTGTCAATTGATTTTTTTTTCATAAATTTGAGTTTCGTTTAAAAAAACCAGTAACTAATGAACTAAATGGATTAATATGAAAGTCTATCCCACTCAAAGCATCCGCAACGTAGTCCTGTTAGGAAACACGAAGTCAGGTAAAACTACTCTTGCGGAAACCATGTTGTTTGAAGGTAAAGTTATTGACCGGAGAGGTTCGGTCGAAGCCAAAACCAGCGTAAGCGACAATACCGAAATAGAGCAGATTTACCAGCGCTCGATTTATCCTTCTCTGCTGTACACAGAGTTTATGGACAATAAGCTGAATATAATCGATACTCCCGGTTCCGATGATTTCGTGGGCGGAGTGATATCTGCCTTCAAGGTAGCCGATACCGGAATAATGGTGATCAACGCGCAACAAGGTGTAGAGGTGGGAACAGAGATACTTGCCAGGTATGCCGAAAAGCATGACAAACCACTTATCCTGGCTGTAAACCAGCTGGACCACGAAAAGGCAAATTTCGAAAACGCCCTTGAATCCCTCAGGCAAACCTTCGGAAAAAAAGTGGTTATAATACAGTTCCCCACCGAAACCGGCCCTTCGTTCAACTCTTTCATAGATGTTTTGAAAATGAAGATGTACCGGTTCAAGGACGAGAACGGAACACGTGAAGAGCTGGAAATCCCTGCCGAGTTCAAGGATCAGGCAGAGGAATATCACCAGGAGCTTGCCGAGATGGCTGCCGAGAACGACGAATCTTTGATGGAGACCTTCTTTGAGAATGGTGTGCTTACCGAGGACGAAATCCGTAAAGGTCTGTCTATCGGGCTTGCTCAAAGGGATGTTATGCCTTTGTTTTGCATTTCGGCAAAAAAGGATATCGGGGTAAAGAGGCTGATGGAGTTCATTATAAACGTAGCCCCTACTCCCGACAAATCTGTCCAAAGGCTTACTGATGGCGAGGTTGTACCATGCAGCGTTTCGGGCCAGGCAGCTGTGTTTATTTATAAAACCACAATAGAACAACACCTTGGCGAGGTTTCTTACTTCCGGGTAATGTCGGGCAAGGTTACAGAGGGTATGGATCTTGTAAACCATGAGAATGGTTCCAAAGAGAGGGTTACGGCGCTTTATGCTGTAGCCGGCAAAAAGAAGGAGAAACTTACAGAGATTGTTGCAGGGGACATCGGATGTACCGTTAAGCTGAAATCTGTCAAGACCAACCAAACCCTCAACGGAGGCAACAAAGAGTGGGTTTTTGAACCAATTGTGTTCCCCCCTTCAAAATTCCGTACAGCAATCAAAGCAAAACAGGAAAAGGACGAGGAGAAACTGGGCGAAATCCTCAACCGTGCCCATGCCGAGGATCCCACAATCAAGGTGCAATATTCCAAGGAGCTCAAACAAACAATCCTGAGCGGACAGGGAGAGCATCATATAAACATACTCAAATGGCACCTCAACAACACCCATAAACTGGAAGTGGACCTGTTCAACCCCAAAATCCCATACCGGGAGACTATAACCAAGGTTGCAACTGCCGATTACCGTCATAAAAAACAATCGGGCGGAGCAGGACAGTTTGGAGAGGTTCACTTGTTGATAGAGCCTGTTGTGGAAGGAGTTGCCGCAAACAACAGATTCAAGGTAGACGGCAAAGAGCTGGTCCTAAACCTAAAGGGTAAAGAGGAGTACACCATGGATTGGGGCGGAAAACTGGAATACTACAACTGTATTGTTGGTGGCTCAATCGATGCCCGTTTTATGCCGGCCATCCTCAAAGGGATAATGGAAAAAATGGAAGAGGGTCCTCTGACAGGTTCCTATGCAAGGGATATCCGTGTCTTTGTATACGACGGTAAAATGCACCCGGTTGATTCAAATGAGATTTCGTTCAAACTTGCAGGCCGTAATGCCTTTAAGGAGGCTTTCAAAAAGGCCGGCCCCAAGATCATGGAACCTGTATACAGTGTAGAGGTGCTGGTGCCAAGCGACAGTATGGGTGATGTTATGAGTGACCTGCAAAACCGCAGGGCAATGATTGAAGGAATGAGCAGCGAAAAGGGCTTTGAAGTACTTAAGGCCAAGGTCCCTCTTGCCGAGCTCAACAAGTACTCAACAACTTTGAGTTCCCTTACTTCGGGGCGAGCTACCTTTACAATGACCTACTCCGATTACCAGCAGGTACCGGCCGAGGTTCAGGATAAACTCCTCAAAGATTACGAGGCTACCGAGAAGGAAGATTAACCAGAATGATAAAAGCGCAAAGCATCAGGAAATCATACGGGAGTCTATTGGTCCTTAAGGGAATAGATTTTGAGGCAAAAGACTCCGAGGTACTTAGTATAGTTGGAGCAAGCGGGGCAGGTAAGTCCAGCTTGCTCCAAATACTTGGGACCCTGTCACTTCCTGATTCAGGAAAGGTTTATATAGACGGGACCGATGTGTTTGGCCTCGGTTCGAATGCCCTTGCCGATTTCCGTAATAAAAACATAGGTTTTGTTTTCCAGTTCCACCATTTGTTACCAGAATTCACTGCTCTGGAAAATGTGGCTATCCCAGCCATGATAGGGAAGATGAACCTAAAGGCTGCCAAGGAGAAGGCAAAAGGTCTCCTGACATTGCTTGGACTGGGAGACAGGCTCACCCATAAACCTTCGGAGCTGAGCGGAGGCGAGCAACAACGGGTTGCAATTGCCAGGGCCCTGATCAACGATCCATCTGTACTGTTTGCCGATGAACCCTCCGGAAACCTCGACACAACAACCAAACAGGAGATACACAAACTTTTTTTCGACCTTAGGGACCGTTTTGGTTTAACCATTGTGATCGTTACCCACGACAGGGAGCTGGCCTCAATGAGCGACAGGAT